>JADWMH010000018.1 GCA_015767355.1 Gammaproteobacteria bacterium | reverse complement strand
TTTAGTGAATCAAGGATTCTAGTGGCCATACGACTTCTGCATCATTCCTAAAGGTGTTTGAATTTGAGCGTGATGCGTTTACGTTATCAAGATACAAAGAATAATGTATTAGACTTTTGTTGATGTGAGAGTAAAATTTGTTTCGCAGAGAGAGCAAGATAATCGCGCAGGATATCCAATATCCTGTAAACTTATTCTGCAAATAAAAACCAGTTGCGGGTAGTCATGAAAATGAAACAGAGAGGCAAAATCCTCTCTGCTGCAACACTCCTCTAATCCCAGAAGAAATCACAATGGATCATCCGCAAACGACACGCACTGTTTCAGGCGCACACTACTTTTTTGTGTTCTGCATCTCGCTACTGCTGTGGGTATTGCTGAGCGGCAGCCTGGCATGGGAGGAGGTGGCTCTTGGCGCTTTTGTCTCATTGATGATCACCCTGCTGTTTGGTTCCCGCTTCACCATCTACAACGGCATCAAGTTCAGTTTCATGGCGCCACTCTATGTGCTGCTCTACCTGGTGCATTTTTTCAGGGAACTGATCAGGGCCAACTTTGAACTGGCCATGCGGGTGTTGACGCCCTCGCTGCCGATTCGCCCGGAAATGGTCGAGATCAAGACCACCCTTGAGTCTCCGCTTGGCCGCATGCTGCTGGCCAACTCCATTACACTGACACCGGGCACCTTGAGCGTGGATGTGACGGGCGACACAATTCTTGTTCACTGGGTCTACTGTCCGCCGGGAACAGATGCGAAGCAGGCAACGGATGCCATTGCTGCCTCCTTCGAGCGGCACATCAAGCGGTTTTTGGTATGACGATTTCTACTCTTGAATTTATTGCTATAGCACTGCTCCTCATTGGCATGGGGTTCAGTGCAATTCGCCTCTTTCTGGGACCGACAACGCCTGATCGTGTGGTTGCTGCAGATACGCTCTCGGTGATTACCACTGCAGGGCTGGCGGGCATGGCTGCCTACTTCAATAACCCCATCTATCTCGATATTGCGCTGGTCTACGGGACGCTTGCATTCGTCGGTACTGTGGCGATTGCGCGTGCGATTGAGGGGAATCAAAAATGAATATTATCGGTGATATCTTCCTCGTGATCGGCGCAGTGTTTATCGCTATCGGTGGTTTGGGATTGCTGCGCATGCCCGATGTCTATAACCGCATCCATGCCGGAACCAAGGCAGTGACCCTGGGTTCCCTCTCCGTGCTGCTCGGGATTGCACTGCTGCACCCGACGTGGTGGCCAAAACTGGTGGTCATAGCCGGCTTCCTGCTGTTTACCAACCCGGTTGCAGCATCGATCATTGCACGCGCCGCCAAAATCAGCGGCATCAAGCCCTGGCGTACGAAAGAGCAGGGCGGAGACTAGTTATGGAAGCAGTCGTTTTAGTTGTCGTTATCGTGATGTTGCTCAGTGCTGTGGCAGTCATGCTGTTCAAGGATTTTCTTGCAGCACTTGCAGCGATGTCGGTGGTCTCACTCGGACTCTCGTTTCTGTTTGTCGTCGTGCGCGCCCCGGATGTCGCCATGACAGAGGCGGCAATCGGCGCCGGATTGAGCAGCCTTCTTTTTGCCCTGGCGCTTCGCCGCCTGGGTTTGTGGAGGAGTCAATAACATGCGTCGTTTTACAGCTGCACTCTTTTTGCTGGGACTCGGGGTGATGATTGCCGCGATCTACCAGCACATGGACTTTAGCAACACGGCAGTCAATGCAGGTCAGGCGATCAATGCCGTTGCCGCAGAAGAGACAGGCGCCGCCAACTTCGTCACCTCGGTGGTGCTTGCCTACCGGGGTATCGACACCCTGTTGGAGCTCACTATCCTGTTTACAGCCGCCATGATCGGCGGCATGGTGCTCGGCAGGCGCAGAGTCGATGCGCCGCGCGATCCCGATGCAGGCTTTATCCTGCGCACAGGAGCAGACCTGCTGTTTCCTCTGCTGCTGGTTGTCGGTCTCTATATTATTCTGCATGGCCACCTGACGCCTGGCGGCGGCTTCCAGGGCGGCGTGATTCTCGCTTCTGCTTTTTTCCTGCCGCTGCTGGCGCGTCCCGGCAGCAGCATCAACCAGGATGTCATCTCGATCGTCGAAGGCCTGGCCGGCGCAACCTTTATCATCATCGGTCTGCTGGCGATGTTCGACGGCAAGGAGTTTCTCACGCCGTTGCTTGACAAGGGTGAACTTGGTGCACTGATTTCCGCCGGGACTCTTCCCATTCTCTATCTGGCGGTCGGTATCAAGGTGGGTTCCGAACTGGCCGGTTTGCTGGCGCACCTTGCTGAAGCGGAGGCGCTGGATTGAGCATGGATATCCTCGACATCAACATAATTCTTTATAGTGCGGCGTTTGGCCTGATGCTGATCGGTATTGGCGGCATCGTGATTTCCAACCATCTGATACGCATTATTTTCGGCATCGCCCTGCTGGAAGCGGGAGCAAACCTGTTGCTGCTGCTCTCCACCTACCACGAGGGCGCCTCTGCTCCCATCATCGTGGATGGCAGCGTACCCGCGATGATGGCTGATCCTGTGCCGCAGGCGCTGGTGTTGACCGCCATCGTCATCGGCGTCGGCATCCTGGCGCTGGCGTTGAGCCTGGCGATTCGCGTGCAGCGCGCCTATGGAACCCTGGATATGCGCGAAGTTCGCCTCAAACTGGAGCAGGAGATTTCTGAGAATGCCGGCATCGAGATGCCCTCCAGCAGCCATGCGCCTGCTGTGACCACTGCTAACAGTGCAGCAGCACAGCAGGAGAGTGGGTCATGAATCTATTGGTATTAATGATTGCACTTCCTTTGCTGACGGCTTTTTTACTCTCGAGCATCAATCGCATCTCGACTCTTGCGGCTCGCTGGATCGGGCCGCTGGTGCTGTTGGCGACTGCAGTGATTGGACTCTCGGTGTGGCCTCAGCTAGGCGCTGCGCCGTTGGCGCTTCAATGGGGCGGGTTCCAGGCGCCATTGGGCATCACCCTCTACGCCGATCAATTTGCGCTGCTGTTTGCTCTTGCAATGACCATCGGTACGCTGCTGCTGTGGCCACGCAGCGCGGAGAATCAACTACGCAGCTCATCCCTGGCGCTGCTGCTCGCAGGCACCGGCTCCGGCCTGGCGCTCTCCGGTGATCTGTTCAATATCTATGTCTTCTATGAGCTGATGACCGTGGTGTCATACGGGCTCATCGCCGGCAGGGGAACCTCGGGAAGTTTTGCATCGACGCTGCGCTATCTTGTGATCAGTGGTTTCGGCGCAGCGCTTGCGCTTGCCGGTATTGCGCTGGTCTACCAGGCGACAGGCACGCTGAACCTGGCGCAACTTGCCCAGTTGGCGCCTGAAAAACTCAATAACCTGCAGGGTTTCGCCGCCTTTGTGTTGATGCTGATTGGATTTGGCGTCAAGGCCGAACTCTTCCCCGTCAATATGTGGGTACCCGAGGTTTATGCAACGGCATCCAGCAGGGTATCCGCGCTGCTGGCAGGTGTGGTCTCCAAGCTGGCGCTGCTGATCATTATGCGTCTGCTGATCCTGGTTTTCCATCAACCGGAGGCGTTGACCGTGCTGCTGGTGCTTGGAATCCTCGGGGTTGCCAGTGGTGAACTGGCCGCCTGGCGCGCACGTGATCTCAACCGCATGCTGGCATTCTCTTCGATTGGCCAGCTCGGCGTGATGTTCATCGCCCTCTCGATACCCGGCAATGCCGGCATCTTCGCGGCCCTGGCGGTCATGGTGCATCATCTCTTCTTAAAGCCGTCGATGTTCCTCCTGGCTGAACGCTGGGGTGGCTCGATTGAGAAACTTGCGGGAGCTGCAAGAACATCGCCAATTGCTGCAGCACTGTTCGTGCTGCTCGCCCTGTCGCTGATCGGGGTACCGCCGCTGCCGGGATTCTGGGCCAAACTGCTGGTGATCATGCCGATGTTGGCGTTGGATCAGCCGCTCTACTACCTTGCCGTATTCGTGATGCTTGCCGCGGCGTCACTGGAGGCAAACTATCTGTTTCGCGTCGTCATGAAACTCTATGACAAACAGCCGGCTGCAACGTCTCACAAAGTGCATGCAACAGCGGATCTTGCAACAGCACTGTTTCTTGGGGGCGGTCTGATCGCAGCAGTCTTCATGCTGGTTCCGCTTGCCGACCGGCTCGACAGCATTGCGGCGCAGGCGACCGATGTCTCGACATACATACAAACCGTGGCGCCGCAACAACTACAATCAGGGAGAGTGCAATGACCGCACTGGATACTCTGCTGCTGATCTCGGCAATCACAGTCGGCGTCGCACTGCTGGCTGGCAACTGGAGGGTCGGCGGCTGGCTTGTCACCATCCTCTATGCGCTGCAGGGCGCAGCACTGCTGATGATGTCAGGCTTGGGTTACTCGACCCTGACCGTGGTTCAATCCTCGTTCAGCATTGAAGTCTTGAGTGAGCAGCTGCTGTGGCGTTTTGATGCGCTGTCATGGTTTTTCGCCTTGATTACCATCGGCGCAGGCCTCTTCAGCAGCTGGTTCGCATCCGGTGAGTGGGGAGAAAGATACCGTGATAATGGCGGCAGCCTGCGTCTTTTCCATGGGGCGCTGGCGCTGAATGTTTTCACTATGCTGGTGCTGCTGGCAAGCGGCGATCTGCTGACGCTGTTTATCGGCTGGGAGCTGGTCAGCTGGGCAAGTTTTCTGATCATGGCCCTGGCAGGCGGCAAGGCGTTTGGCTATGCCATGCGTTATATCAGCTACGCCTTTGCCGGCGCCATGGCTCTACTGGGCGGCCTGCTGCTGATCTATGCTGAGGTCGGCAGTTTTGACTTTCAGTCACTCAAGGAGGCTGCGCCGCAGATGCAGGCATCCACTTTATGGCTGCTGGTGGTGCTGTTGACCTCCGGCTTCGGCGTCAAGATGGCAATCCTGCCGTTTCACCTGTGGCAGGCGAAAGCCTATGCGCAGACACCTGGTCCGGGAGCAGCTTTTCTCGGCGCCATCTCCTCACGCATGGGGCTGTTTGCTTTTATCGTGGTGGTTGTTCAATTGATAGGGATCAGCCGCCTGGTCGAGATGGAAATCCCCTTTACCTTTCTCGATGCACAGGACCTGCTGGCCTGGATTGCGGTCTTCACGATCATCATTCCGACCTACATCGCCCTGCGTCAGCATGATGCGCGCCGCCTGCTGGCGTGGCATGGCGTTGGCCAGACCGGCTATATGCTGCTGGGCATCGTCATTGCCAATGATCTTGGCTCCGCCGGCGGCCTCATGCACGTCTTCAACTATGCCTCCTACCAGGCGATGCTGTTCATGGTGGTGGTTGCGGTGATTCACCGCACCGGCACATCGGACCTGAATAAGCTGGGCGGCCTGTTTACGCGCATGCCGCTCTCTTATCTGGCCATGCTGATTGGCATTATCGGCCTTGCCGGACTGCCGCCGATGAATGGCTTCGTCTCCAAGTGGCTGATCTATCGGTCACTGATCGTTGACGGCAGTCCGTTGTTGTTTCTCGGTGCAGTGATCGGCACTCTCGGCACCATCCTCAGTGTCTACAAGCTGATACACAACATCTTCCTCGGCCAGCTGCGTGTTGAGCACGTCGCTGTGCGAGAAGCGCCGTTGAGCATGGTGATACCGATGATGGCTCTTGCAGTCATCGTTTTTGTAACCGGTTACTTCCCCGGACTGGTGCTTGACTGGACCAGCGCCGTGCAGGCAAGCATCGGCATCCCGGTTCTGGCGCATCACCTCGGTGGCGTATCCATGAAAGGCGGTCTTGACATGATCTGGATTGTCTCCGTGCTGCTGATCGGGTTTGGTTTCGGTACGCTGGTGTTTTTCCTCGGCGGGCGCAGCAGACGTGTGCACCAGCTGGACAACTATGCCGGCGGGCATTTCCTGACTGCTGAAACCCGCTATCACTACAGCGATAACTTTTATCCCGGATTGATGCATCTGATTGGTCCCTGGTACCGCAATAGTTTTGAGTGGCTTGAACGTGGTGTCATTTCAGCCGTGGATACCCTCTCGACAGCAATGCAGGGGCTCTATCGCAATGCACATCCATCCTATCTGCTGCTGGCGGCAGTCGTCTTTGCGCTCTCCTGGGTGATCGTCTGATGCATTTTCTCGAATTGCTTGTTGAACTTCTGCTGATGCCGATCCTGGCCTTTGTCATCGGCCTGGCGATGGTGTTGATGATGCGCAGGATTGGCGCGCGCATACAGCGGCGTGTTGGCCCGCCGGTACTGCAGCCAATCTACGACATTATCAAGCTCTATAGCAAGGATACGCAGATCTCCCACGGCCTGATGCATGAGATTGGCATCATCATGGCTGTCGGCGGATATATCGCCGCCGAGACCCTGCTGCCTGTCCCCGGTCTGGACGGACTTGCCGACAAGGGCGGAGCGGTGACCCTGGCCTATATGTTGATGATCCCTGCACTGGGGATGGCTCTCGGCGTTGGCCAGTGCGCCAATCCCAATGGCTCGATCGGCATCTCCCGCGCTCTGACAGCCATGCTGGCCTATGATATCCCCTTTATCCTGGTGATCTTCGGCGCATCCTATGTTTATGGAACCACCAACCTGGCAGAGATGATCAGCATCCAGCAGCAACAGGGCGTCTCCAGTTGGGGCATCGTACAGATGCCGTTGCTTGCCTTGACCGCACTGCTGATACTGCCGGCGATCATGGGCAAGCATCCCTTCGAGATCTACGTCGCGCCAGCGGAAATTGCTACCGGGCCGATGGTCGAGATGAGCGGCAAGTTCATGGGCGGGCTATTTGTCATGCAGTGTTTTCAGCTCTATACGGCGGGCGTGATTTTCACCACGCTGTTTCTCGGCGGCGGAGTCTACTGGATAACCTTTTTGCCGAAAATCTTTCTGGTGGTTGCCATTCCCATGTCGGTCGCCTATCTCTTTCCCCGCTACCGCACCGAGGATGTACTGCGCCTGATGTGGAAGTGGCCAATGTTGCTGGGCCTTATAGGATTGGCAGTGGTGATGAAATGAATGAACTCGATAAAATACCCGTGCGCCAGGAGATCTCCGTGGCGCAGGGCAGCGTAAAACGCAGCAATCCTCTCGCCAATGTCTTCGATGAACTGGTGCGTTTCTGCCAGTCGCGCTCGATGTTCATGCTGCACTACTGCACGGGTTGCGGAGCGATCGAACTGCCGCCGGCAATGACATCGCGTTTCGACATGGAGCGCCTCGGCATCCAGCCGATGGTGACGCCGCGCCAGGCGGATATCCTGCTGATTACCGGATATGTTTCGGTCAAGACACTGAAGCGTATCATCCTCACCTATGAGCAGATGCCTGCGCCCAAATATGTGATTGGCATATGCTCCTGCACCGTCAACGGCGGCATGTACTGGCAGAGCTATGCGACAGCCAAGGTGCTCAAGGAGTACCTGCCGGTCGATATCTACATTGCCGGCTGCATGCCCAGGCCGGAGGCTGTGATCAGTGGCTTGCGCGATCTCATGGGAGATATCAAGAGCGGCAGTGCTTCCAACTGGAAACGCTATTTTCAAAATTATGATCACTATCTTGGCAACCAGCAGAAGCTGTTTGACGAGGATTGGCAGACGCCGACCGATATTATTGCCGAAGCGGAACACTATGGATTGATAACTGATCAAACCCTTGGCGAACACACGGCATTGCTGCAGAAGCACCAGCAGCCGCTAGAGGCGCTTGAGTTCAGCCTGGGTGAAAAGAGGGAGAAGATCCGGGGAGAAAATCAATGAGTAAAGAACTCAATCTGTGGCTGGACGATCTGCTCAAAGATATCAAGATTATCCAGTTCAAGCGCAAGAATTCACGCCGTGTGCGCATCGATATTGCCCCGGAGGCGCTGCCGGCGCTGCTGGAACTGCTGCAGGGCCGCGCAAGCTATGTGCATCTCTCGGCAATCAGCTGCGTCGACTGGATCGAGGAAAACGAATTCGAACTGGTCTACCACGTGTGGTCCTATGAAACCAATTCACTGGTCTCTGCGCATACCCGGATTTCCCGCGAGCCCGGCGTCTATTTGTCGGTTTATGATCTCTACACGCCCGCTGCCTTTTTTGAACGCGACATCCACGAGATGTTCGGCGTCTACTTCGAGGGCAGTCCGGACATGGAGAAGTTTATTCTCACCGAGTGGAACGGCCCGCCGCCGATGCGCAAGGATTTCGACTCTGAGGCTTTTGTCAACCAGACATTCAACTGGGAGGAATACCATCCGCAGTGGCTCAAGGATATCGAGGCTGAGGGTGGCGGAATTACCACCAGGCCGGAGGATGTGCGCTGATGCGACCGGAAAATTACGAGGCGATCAAGCAGCCGCCCAGCAACGAATTTGAACTGAACTTTGGTCCCAACCACCCCGGCATCGAAGGCAACTATGCTTTCAGAGTCAAACTCAATGGCGATGAAGTACTCTCGGCCCGGGCGGATGCAGGCTATCTGCACAGGGGCTTCGAAAAACTCATGGAGGGACGCCTGTGGATACAGAATATTGCACTGGTTCCACGCATCTGCGTTCCGGATCCCGTGCCGATGGAGGTGTGCTACTCACTGGCCATCGAGGAGCTGTGCGGCCTCGAAATCCCTGAGCGAGCACAGTGGCTGCGCGTCATGCAGCTGGAGATGTCGCGCCTGGCGGCACACCTGTTTGCCTTTGGCGGACATGCGGCGACCACCGGTATGTACACGCCGATGTTCTGGGGCGTCGCCGACCGGGATCTGATCCTTGACCGCTTTGAAGAGCTGACCGGGGGGCGGGTCTACAGCATCTACAATATCCCCGGCGGCGTGCGCCGCGACATGCCGGATGGTTTTCTCGACAGGCTCGGCGCCCTGCTCGATTATCTCGACTCCCGCCTGCCGGATTACGACAGCCTCTTTTTCAGAAACCAGGTCTTCATCAGGCGCGCGCGCGACGTGGGCGCCATGACCCAGGAGCAGGCGCTGAAATGGGGAGTCACCGGTCCCAATCTGCGGGCGACAGGCCTTGCATTCGATGTGCGGCGTGATGATCCCTACCTGGCGTATGAGAAGATCGATTTCGATGTTGTCACCCAACCCGGTGGCGATGCACTCTCAAGAAACCTGGTGCGCCGCGCCGAGTTGAAGCAGAGCATCCGTATTCTGCGCCAGGTGATCAAACATCTGCCCTCGGTCAAGGGGGCCGTGCGTTGCCCCATCCCTAATCCGCTGGCTTGGAATGTTCCTGCCGGAGAGACCTATACGCGTGTCGAGTCATCCAAAGGAGAGCTGGCCTATTACGTGGTTTCGAATGGCGGCGACAAACCCTACCGTGTGCATGTACGCGGACCTTCAAGCATGCATGCCGTACAGGTGTTGGAGAAGCTGGCGGTTGGCTCACGACTCGAGGATATCGCGCAAATCATGTTTTCACTGGATGCCTGTCCACCCGAGGTTGACCGTTGATGTCTGACATATCGTACAAGGATAAAGGCAGTATCCTCGGGCCCTTCAAAAGCCTGAGCTTTTTTTCACGCAAGCCTGTCACCGAGCCTTTCGAGCCGCGCATTGCAGCAGATAACTATCGCGGTTTTCACGTCAATGACTGGGATGTTTGCATCGGCTGCAGCACCTGTCAGAAGGTGTGTGACAATGCCGCGATCACCATGATCAAAATACCCGGTCTGCCTGATGATCCTGTCATGGGCATCAGAAACGAGCGTCCGGCAATCGATTATGGGCGCTGCTGCTGGTGTGGTCTGTGTGTCGATATCTGCCCGACAAGTTCCATCTCGCTGACGCAGGAGTATGTGCATACCTGCCGTGAGAATGAACTCGACAGCTATTTCATTCTGCCTGATCCCAATGGCATGCATAATAAGCTTTTCCCTAAAGGCTGGTCAAAAACCGGGGATGCTGATCTGGTCGATCTCGAGCGCCAGCCGATGGCCGAGATGGAGCCGCAAAGCCGCAGCGACAATTTCGATGAAATCGTCGATGGCTTCACCAAACAGCAGGCGATCATCGAGGCATCGCGCTGTGTGCAGTGCGGCATGTGCCACGACTCCTGTCCGACCAATATGCATGCGCCGGAATATATCCGCGCCATCTGGGAGGGAGATGCCGAAGAGGCTGTGCGCCAGATGTATCGCACCAACCCCTTTTCGCATGTCTGCGGGCGCGTGTGTACGCATCGCTGCGAGACAGCCTGCTCCATTGGCAGACGCGGGGATCCTGTCGCGATTCGCTGGCTCAAGCGTTACGCCATGGATGCTGTCTCCGATGAACGCGTCAGGGAAATCGCCGCAGAAGGCAAGGCTGATTTTGTCAGCGGTAAAAAGATCGCCATTATCGGTTCCGGACCAGCCGGCCTGACGACCGCTTTCGACCTGGCGAAAAATGGCCATGCCGTGACTGTTTACGAAGCATTGCACAAGCCTGGCGGCATGACGCGTTACGGCATCCCCGAGTATCGACTTCCCTACGATCGTCTCGATGCAGATATCGATGTCATCAAATCCGTCGGTGTCAGGATTGAGTGCAATGTTCGCATCGGCAGCGATATCACCATGGAGCAGCTTAGGCAGGATTTTGACGCTGTGGTGGTGGCCATCGGACTGCAGCAGGGTCGTTCAACCCGTATTCCCGGCTCTGATCATGAGCAGGTGAGGGCATCTGTCGATCTGCTGCGCATGATTACCGCAGGCGAATCATTCGATGTGCCTGAATCCGTGGTGGTCATCGGCGGAGGCAACGTAGCGATGGATATTGCGCGCAGCCTGGCGCGTATGCAGAAAAGTCAGTATGGAAAAGTCGCTGTAACCGTCTCTGCACTGGAAGATTTTGATCACTTCCTGGCAGATCCGGAAGAGGTCAAAGAGGCGCGCGAGGAGGGGGTTGTGATCCTTGACAGCCGTGGTCCAAAGGAGTGTGTCATTGATAAAAATGGCAAACTTGAAGGCCTGACGACCCTTGGCGTGATCTCCATTTTTGATGATGACGGCCGTTTTGCACCCAGTTATGATGAGGTTGATGAACAGCTGCATCATGGTGGCATGGTGATCGAGTCGATTGGCCAGATGAGCGATATCTCGCTGTTTGGTGAAGAGTTGACAGAAGAGCTTGAGTGGAACCGCGGCCGTCTGCAGGCTGATGAAGACGGCGTGACATCTGTTTCCTGGCTGTGGTCAGCCGGTGACATGGTGCATGGTCCCGACGTAGTGCATGCCGTCGCTGACGGTCACCGCGTCGCAGCCAGTATCGAAACTTATCTCAATGAGGGGAGCAGCAATAATGAGTGAGCACGCAGAGGGCCATAGCGCCTCATACGAGCGGATCAAATCGAAAAAGAGTCTCGCCGAGATCCTGGAAGTCGCGACTAGTTTCGAGCAGAAGGCGTTCGAGTTTTATACCGATCTGATTCCAAAGGTCAGTAAGAACTTGCGCTGGCTGGTGGAGGAGTTGGCTGTCGAGGAGCAGGAGCATTTTGCCCTGTTCACAAATCTGGCTAAAGACCCCTCGATTGAAGAGCAGGTCAAGCAGCAGATTCAGACGCCGGTCGAAGACCGCCGCTTCTCCGACTATATCCAGCTGCCGGACCTGGGTGACAACATCGATGACCAGGCGATCTTGCAGTACGCTATGGGAAGAGAAGACGCCGCCATGAAGCAGTACCGTGAACTTTCCGATACTACAGAACCCGGAGCGATTCACGATCTGTTTGAGTTTCTCGCCAATGAAGAGACCAAGCACAAACAGGAACTCGAAAAGCTCTACTATGAGCTGATCCACAGCGGCGGGCCGGGGAATTAATGATATGCAAATAGGTATGCTTGGTTTGGGGCGTATGGGCGCCAACATGGTGCGTCGTCTGATGAACGACGGGCATCAGTGCGTTGTCTACGACCGCTCGCCGGAAGCTGTTGCGGAACTTGAGGGTGCTGGCGCAACAGGCGCTGTCGACCTCGATGATTTTATCAGCAAGCTGACGCTTCCCAGGGCGGTTTGGATCATGGTTCCGGCGGCTGTTGTCGATACCGTGGTTGATGACCTGGCAGCACGCATGGCCCCTGATGACATCATCATCGACGGCGGCAACTCCTACTATAAGGATGACATCATTCGCGCCAATAGCCTCAGCGGCAGGGGGCTGCACTACGTCGATGTCGGCACCAGCGGCGGCGTATGGGGCCTGGAGAGAGGCTACTGCCTGATGATCGGGGGTGAGGAGCAGGTTGTTTCGCATCTTGATCCTATTTTCCAAACCATTGCCCCGGGCACGGGTGAGATAGACCGCACTCCCGGACGCGATGGAGAGGAAAGCCGTTCAGAGCAGGGTTACCTGCACTGCGGCCCCAATGGCGCCGGGCACTTCGTCAAGATGGTGCACAACGGCATCGAGTACGGCATTATGGCGGCCTACGCAGAAGGCTTCAATATTCTCAAGCATGCCAATATCGGCAAAGGGGATCAATCAGCCGATGCCGAGACCGCGCCCTTACGTGACCCGCAAAACTTCCAGTTTGATATCGATACCGCAGAAGTGGCTGAAGTGTGGAGGCGCGGCAGCGTGGTCGCATCCTGGCTGCTGGATCTTACCGCCATCGCGCTCAAAGAGAATCCTGATCTCTCCAACTTCTCGGGGCGGGTTTCAGACTCCGGAGAGGGACGCTGGACCAGCATGGCCGCCATCGAGACAGGAACATCTGCGCATGTACTGACTGCAGCGCTGTTCAACCGTTTTACCTCCCAGGGTGAAACGGATTTTGCCGACAAACTGCTCTCCGCCATGCGCTACCAATTTGGTGGGCATCACGAGAAGAAATAAATGCGGGGGACAGTATAATTGCGGGGACATTAGATGGAGAATGCAATGCCACTGAACAACTGGCACCTGTTTGATGATGTACCGGGTGTGGCGCGAGAAGCGGCGCGGCGTATATTAACAGCTGCTGACAGGGAGATTACTGCGAAAGGCAGATTCTCTATCGTGCTGGCCGGTGGCGGCACTCCTGAATCAACCTATCGTCTGCTCGTTGATGCTGACACTGACTGGTCAAAATGGCATATCTATTTTGGTGATGAACGCTGCCTGCCGATAGACGATGTTGAACGCAACAGTGTTATGGCGGCTTCCGCCTGGCTTGATCATGTCACGATTCCAGATGAAAATATTCATCCCATTCCGGCAGAGCAGGGCGCCGAAGCAGGTGCTTCTGCATACAGCTTGCTGATTGCCGATGCCGTACCCTTTGACATGGTGCTACTGGGCATGGGTGAGGATGGGCATACCGCCAGTCTCTTTCCCGGGCAGATTCACTCTGACAGCGAACTCGTTCATGCAGTGCATGATGCGCCCAAACCTCCACCTGACAGGATCAGCCTGAGCCGCAATGCATTGAGTGACTGCATGGAGCTTCTCATCCTGGTGACCGGAGCCAGCAAGCAGCAGGCTGTAACCCGCTGGAAGCAGGGAGGAAATCTTCCCATTGCAAACATTGGCGCACATGATGCAGTTGATATCCTGCTGGACAAGGATGCTGCTGGTGCATAGCTGCATCTCTCTTTTTTCTTAACCACAGATGAACACAGATAATAAATATGTCATCCCGTGGGAGTGAGATACGAACGACGAGGGATCTTGAGTCGCCTCGCACATAAGATCTCTCCTGCGTCGAGATGACAGCCTGTCGACAAGGAGGCGAGAAATCCTGAACAAACAATATTTGTGTCCATCTGTGGTTCATTACTAATAAAGCTCAAACACGCATTGAGGATCCCATGAGCAAACAATCCGATTCTAAACTTGCAAACGAGCACGAGCATACCCGCACCGGTATGAGTGTCGATGCTTTGAAACACGCCTTTCAGGACAATCTGCTGTATGTGCAGGGCAAGCATCCCGACGTGGCGACATACCATGATCTCTACAAGGCCGGCGCCTACACGGTGCGCGACCGTCTGTGGGGACGATGGATAAAGAGTGCGCAGACCTACAAGAAGAAACAGGCGCGCACAGTGTGCTATTTTTCGGCAGAGTTTTTGCTTGGCCCGCATCTTGCCAACAACATGATCAATCTTGGCATCTACGATAAGGCCAGTGAGGCGGCGGATATTATCGGCCTCAATCTGGATGAACTGCTTGACCAGGAGGAGGAGCCGGGTCTTGGCAACGGCGGACTGGGACGGCTTGCCGCCTGTTATCTTGACTCCCTCGCGACCCTGCAGATCCCGTCGATTGGTTACGGCATTCGCTATGAATACGGCATTTTCGACCAGGAGATCCATGATGGCTGGCAGGTCGAGATCTCCGATCTGTGGTTGCGCAACGGCAATCCCTGGGAGTTGCCTCGTCCCAAGCTGCGATACCCGGTGAAATTCGGTGGCCATACAGACCGCTACAGCGATGCCGATGGAAACCTGCGGGTCAATTGGATTCCAGATCTGGAGATCATGGGGGTCGCCTATGACACCCCGATTCTCGGGTTTGGCGTCAATAACACCAACCTGCTGCGATTGTGGTCGTCCCAGGCGAGTGAATCTTTTGATTTCCAGGCCTTCAACCAGGGCGACTACTACGGCGCTGTCGAGGCGAAAGTGGCGGCAGAGAATATCAGCAAGGTGCTCTATCCCAACGACGAGGCAGTGGCGGGCAAGGAGCTGCGTCTCAAACAGCAGTACTTTTTTGTCTCCTGTTCACTTCAGGATATGATCCGCCTGCATCTGCAGCAAAATGGCAACCTCGATGGTTTTCATCACAAGTTTGTAGCCCAACTCAATGACACCCATCCTTCGATTGCCATTCCAGAGCTGATGCGGCTCTTTATCGACGACTACGGGATGAGTTGGGATCAGGCCTGGGAGATCACCCGCAACACCTTCGCCTATACCAATCACACCCTGCTTCCCGAGGCTCTCGAAACCTGGCCGCTGGATCTCTTTCACAGCCTGCTGCCGAGGCACCTGGAGATCATCTATGAGATCAACCGTCATTTTCTCGATGATGTGCGCATGCGCTTTCCCTGGGATCCTGCGCGCATCAGCCGCATGTCACTGATCGGTGAGGATGGCGAACGCAGGGTGCGTATGGCCAACCTGGCCACAGTCGGCTCCTTCGCAGTCAACGGTGTAGCCGGGATGCACTCGGAGCTGGTCAAATCAACCATTCTGAAAGACTTCTATGAGTGCGCGCCGGAGAAATTTCATAATGTCACCAATGGCGTCACGCCGCGGCGTTTTATACAGTTGAGCAATCCGGGCTTGTGCCAGATCCTGACGAGGCTGGCAGGCAAGGGCTGGGCCGGGGATCTGGATAACCTGCGGGTGCTTGAGCAGTATTCGGATGATCAGGTTTTTCATCAGGAGTGGCGCGAGATGAAGCGTACCGCCAAACTGCATCTCTCCGGCCTCATCAAACAGAGGGCGGGAGTGGTTGTTGATCCTGACTCGCTGTTTGATATCCAGGTTAAGCGCATACACGAATACAAGCGTCAGCACCTCAATCTGCTGTACATAGTGACCCTTTACAATCGTCTCAAGCAGAATCCCGGTATGGAGATGACGCCGCGCACCTTTATCTTTGGCGGCAAGGCGGCGCCCGGCTACTTTATGGCGAAGCTGATCATTAAATTGATCAACTCGGTCGGTGAAGTGATCAATAATGACCCTGAAGTCAATGGTTTCATGCGCGTGGTGTTTTTCCCCAATTTCAATGTCAAGAGTGCGCAGTCTATCTATCCGGCTGCCGATCTTTCAGAGCAGATATCTACAGCAGGAAAAGAGGCGTCAGGCACCGGCAACATGAAATTCTCCATGAATGGCGCACTCACCATCGGCACACTGGATGGCGCCAATGTGGAGATCCGCGAGGAGGTCGGGGATGAAAACTTTTTCCTCTTCGGATTGACAGCGGAGCAGGTCGTGGAACGCAAGGCGCAAGGCTATCATCCACACGATATCTATCTTGGAACCCCTGAACTCAGAGAGGCGATCGATCTCATTAACTCGGGTATCTTCTCTCATGGTGACACAGACCTTTTCAGGCCGTTGACTGATGATCTTCTCTATCATGACCCCTATCTGGTGTTGGCCGATTATCAATCCTATATCGATTGCCAGTCGGAGGTGGATCACGCCTGGCGCGACCGGGATCACTGGAACCGCATGTCGATTCTGAATGTTGCCCGTATGGGAAAATTCTCATCGGATCGATCCATCCACGACTACTGCGAAAAAATCTGGGATGTCGACTCGATACCGGTAGAAAGTTGAATCTCAGAAGAGAGAAAATTAAACTGTAGGGTGGTGTAAGGGGTAGCGCGTCCCACCATGTCATTGTCTGGTGCAATGCGCGGAGCTTATTGACGCCCTACTGCTCTGCCGACTGTTCTTGACCTGCCTCAACTAAACGCTATTTATTGTGCGGAACAGCTTCCCAGGATGTAGAATAAAGCGGTTATATGACAATTGCATGACAGCACTGATTCATCTTTCTGAAAGAGTGATGATCATGCTATTGGCAGTTGCCATTTTCATAGTGAAGACCATCGGTTTTTTGTTTAAATTTGGAGGAAAAAAATGGAACTCAACAATATCCAGAATATAGAAGATGCAACCAG
>JADWMH010000125.1 GCA_015767355.1 Gammaproteobacteria bacterium | reverse complement strand
CTTCGTAACACTCTTTTTTCAAGTTCTCTTCAAGAGTCACTCCCCATGGGAGGCCCCCTGCAACGATCTGGTCGAGTTTTCCGGGGAACAGAAAACGGTCTTTGGCGCGGCGGCCAATCCACATCTGAATATCGCCGCCGGTGCGCACAAAGCCATTCACATGCTGGCCGAATGAGCGCAGACCAAAGAGCACCGCTGCAGCGCGATCGATGAGACACAACGCCTCATCCCTGGGACCGTCGGTGAATGCATAAGGCTCGTTCAGTATGGTGTTGACCAGCCCCTCCCGGTGCAGTTTTACCACCACTTCCGCCAATGCATCCGTTCGCTGTTGAAAGTGCTGCAGTTCAGGAATGAGTGTGATCTCACCTTCACCAAAGAGAAAGACAGGCTCCTGCTGCAGACGTTTGCCAAACTGTTGTGTTATCCAGCCGACCTGTTTTCCATCGAGTGTAAAGGGTGTGTAGAGGTGCGGATCAAAGTTGTTGCAATTCTTCAGGTGACGCAGATAATCCATGTTTTTTCCTCTGTTTCCACTTTCCATCTCTCTTGGGGAAAAGGGCTAGAGTGAGGGGAAATTTTTTATGAGTGCAGTAATCTGATGCTTCAGTTGTGGATCCCGGACAGTGAATTTTAACACTCTACCCGATTGTTCATGCTGAATGTTCACGATGATATCTGCAGGAGGCAACAGCGCTTCACCACGTTCAGGCCACTCGAAAAAGAGCAACCCCTCGCCAAGCAGTTCCCGCAACCCCAGATACTCCAGCTCTTCGGCATCGGCCAGCCGGTAGAGATCAAAATGGTAGAGATTTTGCTGCGCCAGTTCATAGGGTTCGAGGATCGTATAGGTCGGACTCTTCACCGTGCCTGACCAGCCAAAACCACGCAGAATACCACGCACCAGAGTAGTCTTCCCCGCCCCGAGTTCACCCTCGAGAAAAATCACGGCGTGCTTAGGCAGCACTCCGGCCAGCAGTACACCAAATGCCTCCTGTTGCTGCTGGGAGTGGAGCTTGATCTCGGTAGATGAAGGAATAGAAGACACTTAGTTTTACGTTTTAGGTGGGCAAGTTTTAGGTTTTATGTGGTTAGGTTTTAGGTATTAAGTTTTAGGTGCTGGCCGGCACAAGCCTCGAAATTACGCGGGGTTATTGAGATGTTACATTAATCTGTGTTTATCTGTGTTTATCTGTGTGCATCTGTGGTTAAATTTTCTTTGTGTCTGGATTTTATCATTGCAATAGTTTTCTAATGTGGGAAAACAGATCGCTGGCTATCATGCCGCGTTCACCATCCTGTGCAGCCAGGTCACCTGCTGCTGCATGCACACACACGCCTGTCTCTGCAGCATCCTGTAATTCAAAGCCCTGTGCAATGAGTCCGGCTATGACGCCTGTAAGCACATCTCCACTTCCTCCTGTTGCCATACCAGGATTCCCCTGGCTGCAGACAGTCGGGGGGCGATGCTCCGAAGAGTGGATCACAGTGCCGGCGCCTTTCAATACAATCACTCCGCCGTAGCGCTGCTGAAGCCGTTTTGCTGCAGTAAATCGATCATTCTGAATCTCTGCGACTGTCTGATCCAGCAATCTCGCTGCCTCCCCGGGATGGGGAGTCAGCACACAGTTGAGGTGTTGTTGTGGATGCTCCGCCAGCAGGTTAAGCGCATCAGCATCAACAACCACAGGTTTATTACTCTGGATGACGCTCTCAAACAGGGATTTCCCCCAGGCGCCCTGCCCCAGCCCCGGACCGATGGCGACCACAGAACATCGCTGCAGCAGCGGTTCCAGTTCAGCAGGATTGTCGATGCCATGACACATCAGCTCTGGTCTGGAAGCTGCAATCATGCCTGCATGCCGGACATCTGTTGCTATTGAGACCAGACCTGCACCGCTGCGAAGAGCCCCTTCCCCGGCAAGTCTGACAGCACCGCTGAACCCCGGGGAGCCGCCAACCAGCAGCACATGGCCGCAATCACCCTTGTGTGAACTGCGAGGCCGCTGCGGCAGCAATTGCTGCTGTCGATTCCAGTCGACCCTTCTGGCGTTGAGGATCTCCGATGCATAGAGGCGTGCAGGAATATCCAGGGCATGAAACAGGATTTCTCCGCAATAGTCAGCTGCAGCAGCAGTGAACATCCCCTGTTTGAGTGCAATAAAAGTTGTTGTAACATCGGCTCTGACTGCTGTTCCCATAACTGTGCCAGTGTCCGAGTTGAGTCCGGAAGGGATATCAACAGCAAGCACTGCAGCACGGTGCCGGTTGATTGCCTGCAGTGCTTCGGCCCAATGCCCGCTGACATTGCGTTCCAGTCCGGTTCCGAGGATGGCGTCAACGATCACCTCAGTATCATGTGGGATTTTCCGCAGCGGCTCACAGGGGATAGACAGCGCTTCGCAACGCCCGGCATTGAGCGCCGCATCGCCCTGTAGTTTGTCATGATCGCCCATTTGTAAAAGTGTGACGGATAAACCGGCAAGGTGCGCGATGCGGGCAATGACATAGCCGTCGCCGCCGTTGTTGCCCGTACCGCAGATCACAGCGATGGATTTTGCCTGCGGCCAATAACGCACCAGCATGGCATAGCTAAAGGCCCCTGCCCTCTCCATCAATGTCTCGCCGGCAATTCCGAAATGGTGTATGGCCGTATGATCCAGCCTGCGCACCTGTGCCGCACGATAAAGCGCATGCGGTAAGGAGTGTGATGGCTGTTGAATCTGTCGCTCTTCGGTCAAGGCTTTCTGCTGTTACACTGTTATTCTCGATTTTTTGATTATACTCTCACCAGTGGCCGCTCCATATCTGCGATGAATAAAAAGATGTATTTGCTCGCTCAGAAAATCAAACAATGGGGCGCAAAGCTGGGATTTCAGCAGATTGGCATTACCGATACGGATCTTACTGAAGCGGAAAACCATCTGCACCAGTGGCTGCGACAGGGATTCCATGGCGACATGGAGTACATGGCGCGACACGGAAGCAAACGCAGTCGTCCTGATGAACTGATTGCGGGCACAGTGCGTGTCATCTCGGCGCGCATGGATTTTTTGCCGGACATCAACGAGGATCTGTTTGCTGTTGTCGACAACCCTGCGCAGGCTTTCATCTCGCGCTATGCACTGGGGCGGGATTATCATAAAACCGTACGTAAACGGCTTGCTGCCCTGGCAAAGATGATTGAACATGAAATTGGGGATCATGGTCACCGTGTATTTGTTGACTCCGCTCCGGTACTGGAGAAGCCGCTGGCGCAAAAAGCGGGACTGGGGTGGATCGGCAAGCACAGCAATCTCATCAATCAACATGCAGGATCCTGGTTCTTCCTGGGAGAGATTTACATCGATCTGCCCCTGCCTGTCGACGAACCGGCGCAGGCGCACTGCGGCCGCTGCACCTCCTGCATCGATATATGCCCCACACAGGCGATTGTCGCCCCCTACGTCGTGGACGCCAGGCGCTGTATCTCCTATCTGACAATAGAACTGCAGGGGGCGATTCCTGTTGAATTCAGAGCAATGCTGGGGAATCGCATTTATGGTTGCGATGACTGCATGGCCATCTGCCCGTGGAACCGTTTTGCCAGCAACACTGCAGAGAGTGATTTCCTGCCCAGGCATCAACTCGACCGCGCCACTTTGCTGGAGCTGTTTACATGGGACGAAGAGGCATTTCTAAGTAACACCGAAGGTTCTGCCATCCGCCGTATCGGCCATGAACGCTGGCTGAGAAACATTGCAGTGGCGCTGGGGAACGGCGCTGCACACGAGGACGTAATCGAGGCATTGCAAGGCCGTCTGTATGACTCTACCACACTGGTACAGGAGCATATTGAATGGGCGTTACGACAACTAAATGGGTGAAGAGCGGGACCCTGACGCTCACTCCTGTGTTGTAAAAATGTTGTATCATAAACGTCCTGGCAAATAGCAGTTTGCAGACGTATGAGCATGAATCAACCTTCTGATGACAAATCTTCCGGCAGTGACACGGCCGCGAAGCAATTTGCAACAAAGAGGCCTTCACAACAGGCATCTCAATCCAGGCTCTCCCTTGGAGTCATAGCCGGTCTGCTGCTGGTCATTCCCATTGCGATATTTCTTCGCAAGGGATATATCTCCCAACAGGATGAGGATGCCCCGCTTGAAAAACCGCTCGAACCGGTGCAGATGATCAAGAGTGTCCCTTCAATCATTGTCGCAAGAAAGATCCTGCCTGACAGTGAAAAGGAGGCGGATATTCTGCATAATGCGTTCGGTGACCGCATTGGTACACTTTTCGAGTATCACCTGCCTGGCGAGAGGAAAATCACTATTCCCCGGGCCGGTTTTGAAGAGCTGTTTCTGAGTGATTTAAAGGCCGATGAAATACCAGCGGGTCAATTGTATATTCTTGACCGTCTCTACTTTGCATCAGGTTCGAGCGAACTCAATGACGAGTCACTGGCTCAAATCAGGGCAACTGCTGCAATTCTACAGGCTTACCCCGTGCTGCGCATTCAGCTTCGCGGGCATACTGATAACAGCGGATCGGAAGAGATCAACCTGGAACTCTCCAACGAGCGGGCTCACTCTGTTATGGTCGCACTCATTAAGCAGGGAGTGCTGCCTATGCGGCTATCGATTCAGGGAATGGGTTCGGAAGAGGCTGTTGCAGATAATGAGACCGAGGAGGGGAAGATGCGTAATCGCCGCATCGATCTGTCGATCGTTCAATCAGCGGAGTATGGACCCAGCGTCTATTCCTACTAGCGAGACCAAGTCTCAGACTGACAAGACATGAAGAAAACATTTCCTCTCGCCAAGACGCAAAGACCGCAAAGGTTTTTCTTGGCGTTCTTGGCCTACATGGATGTAGAAGGTCAGGGGCGCAAGCAGGACGCGGAAGCTTTGCGGCTTTGCGAGAGACATTTTTAGAATTAGACTCTTTTGTAACGGCGTTCACCACTCAAGGTTTACTAGTCCGGTGAACTTGCTAACCCAAATATTTTTTTTGAAACCTGCCCGCCGCATATCGATCCGGCTTAACTTCTGAGTAAGATGACCCCATGAACAACATCAATACCATTCTTGTTACCGGCGGCGCCGGCTATATCGGTTCCCACACCTGCCTGGAATTGCTGAATGCAGATTACCAGGTGGTTGTGGTGGACAATCTGTGCAATAGCATGATCACCTCGCTGCAGCGTGTACAGGAGTTGACGGGAAAGCAGTTGACATTCATCGAGGCTGACTTGCGGGACAAACAGGCGCTGGAACGAATTTTCACCGAACACAGCATCGACGCCGTTATTCATTTCGCCGGCCTGAAGGCGGTAGGCGAATCTGTGAGCATTCCGATCGACTATTATCAGAACAATATCGGCGGCACCATCAACCTGCTGGAAGTCATGAATCACTCAGGCGTGAAAAATATTGTATTCAGCTCGTCAGCCACTGTCTATGGTGATCCTGAGAGCCTGCCGATTACAGAGGATTTCCCCCTCTCCGCTACCAACCCCTATGGCAGATCGAAACTCATGGTGGAGGAGATACTGGGTGATGTCTATGTGTCGGATTCCAGCTGGAATGTCGCGTTGCTGCGGTATTTCAACCCGGTCGGCGCACACCGTAGCGGTCGCATCGGTGAAGATCCCAGTGATATCCCAAACAATCTCATGCCCTATATTTCCCAGGTAGCTGTGGGAAAACTTGAGAAGTTATCTGTGTTTGGCGGGGATTACTCCACCAAAGACGGCACCGGCGTGCGGGACTATATTCATGTGGTGGATCTGGCCCTGGGACATATCAAGGCGCTGCAGAAGCTGGCCACTAATCCCGGCCTGGTGACATACAACCTGGGAACCGGTCAGGGCTATTCCGTCATCGAAATGGCCAGGGCTTTCGAGCAGGCATCCGGGCAGCCTGTGCCCTATGAAATCGTTGCACGCCGCCCCGGTGATATCGCCGCCTGTTATGCGGACCCCGGACTGGCGCAGCGGGAGTTGGGCTGGAAGGCAGAGCGCGGTCTGCAGGAGATGTGTGAGGATAGCTGGCGCTGGCAGTCAGCTAATCCCCTGGGGTATAAGACTCAGGAGTGAGGGTTTATTCCCGCTCTTCGATCCAGGCCATCTGAATGGCTTCGAGGATTTTCTCTCCGACATGTTCAGGATCGTCATCAAAATCAGGCAGCGCCATGATCCAGTTGCGTAGATCGACAAAGTTGATATTTTCAGGATTAGTATCGGGATAAGTTTCGTCCAGCTCAATCGCGATATCCAGGGTGTCAAGCCAGGTTAGTGACATGTTTAT
>JADWMH010000001.1:30057-35923 GCA_015767355.1 Gammaproteobacteria bacterium | reverse complement strand
AAGTCCGGGGACCGGCTCTGCATGCAGGTAGTCAACGGGAACTTCTCCGAGGCCCCTGTTGGCTGTATTTCTCGAGTGCGGCGGGCACTCCGTAAAGGTACAATCATCATGAAATCAACCATCCCACTGTTGCTGCTGGCAACATCAGGCGCAGCCATGTCTGCCGAAGATGAGACAGTCATCGTCATCACCGCGACAGGCAACGAAACCCCTCTTGTAGAGACTGCGCCATCAACCACTGTCATTACACGCAACGACATTGAGCGCCATCAATACCAGACAGTTGCCGAAGCGCTGCGTCAGACCCCCGGAGTCCATGTTGCCCGCAATGGCGGCATCGGGCAGCCGACATCGCTGTTTATCCGCGGCACAAACTCGAATCATGTTCTGGTTATGATTGACGGTGTCAAGATCAATGACACCACCACGCCGAACGGCGCTTTTGATTTTTCCAACCTCATGACCGATGCCATCGAACGCATCGAGGTTGTGCGGGGACCCCAGAGTACGCTCTATGGTTCCGATGCCATTGGCGGCGTCATCAACATTATCACCAGAAAAGGGAGCACTGCGGGCGGTCCTGTGAGCGGCTCGATCGAGCTTGCCGGCGGCAGCCACAGCACCTTTAAAGAGGCTGCGACACTCTATGGCGGAAATCAGAAAGCGACATACATGCTGTCGCTGGCAAATATCGACACCGATGGCGAAACCGTCAGCGCACCGGATTATCAGCTTTCTCCTGTCGATGACGACGGCTATCGCAATACCACGCTGACTGCCAGCACTGAGTTCCATCCGGTTGAAAATCTGAAATTCGAGTTGAGTGGGCAGTTTATCGACTCGAATACCGAGTTCGACGCCAGTGCGGATGAATCGCCTATTCCGGAAACAGACCTGGAAAGCTGGTTTATTCACACCGCCGCCGAGACGCGCCTGCTCGACGGAGAGTGGAGCAGCCGCTTGGTGTTCAACCGCAGCAGCAGTGTCAGGGACACCGTCTATGACTTCCTCGGACTCCCCTCCTCGACCTATTTCGACAGCAAACGTAATGAGGCGGAGTGGCGCAATGACTTCTACTTTCTGGACAACCATACGCTGACAGCCGGATTCAAATGGGAACAGGAGAGTGCTGCTGCCTCATCAGATTTTTCCGCCAGCGATCACCAGGCAACAACCAGGTCTTTCTATCTGCAGGATCAGTTCAGTTATTTTGGGAACCTGTTCGGCACCATTGGCGTGCGCCATGATGACCACACCGGTTTTGGCGGTGAAACCACCTGGCGCATCGCACCTGTCTACCTGATCGAACAGAGCAATACAAGGATCAAGGCAAGCTATGGCACGGCTTTCAACGCTCCCTCCCTGTTTCAACTCTATGATGAATTTTCAGGGAATTCGGATCTTAAAGCCGAGAAGAGTCGCGGCGCTGAGATTGGTTTTGACCAGCAGTTGCTGGACAACAGGCTCGCCCTGGGCGCCACACTCTTTTACAACAAGATGGACAACCTGATCGATTTCAACAACACTACCTTCAAATACTTCAATGTCTCGGATGTGACGACAAAAGGCGTCGAGAGCTTTATCAGCTACCGCTTCAATGATGCTTTCAATGCCCGCGTGGACTACACCTGGACGGATACAAAAGACGTTGATGGTAAACCGCTGCTGCGCCGTCCGGAAAACGAGGCGAGCCTGACGCTCAATTACGATCCCTCCGGGAAGGTCTCTCTCTCCGGCATCGTGCACTATGTTGGCAGTCGCGACGATACGATTCGCGGCTCATTCCCCGTCACCCGCACCACGCTCGGCGGTTACACAACCATTGACCTTGCCGCCAGCTATCAGTTCAATGAGCGTTTGCGGCTTGAAGGAAAAATCATCAATTTGACCGACAAGGAGTATCAGCCGGTTCACGGCTATGCCGGTGCGGGATTCGGAGTTTTTATCGGCATCAAAGTGAAAATCTGAGCAGCAATTCTAAATGTAGAGAAAAACTCACCACGAAGGACAAGAAGTCATTGCGAGGAGCCTCAGCGACGCGGCAATCTACTTGTGATTACTGGCATCTCGAACGAAGTAGAGCGATCTCCTGTACCATCGAGATTGCCACGGTCGCTTAGGCTCCCTCGCAATGACGGATTCACACGGGCTTATTGAGAAGTTACAAGGATCATGACTAATAAATCACGCATCTATACCCGCACCGGTGACCAGGGAAGCAGCGGACTCGCCAATGGCGAACGCCGTTCAAAAACAGATCAACGGATCCTGGCCATCGGCGCCCTGGATGAGCTCAATGCCGTGCTGGGGATCGCCTGCTCACAATTGAGTGATCCTATACTGATGCAACAAGTCGAGACTCTGCAGAAGCAGATTTTTATCTGCGGCGCCGAGCTGGCGCTGGCGAATGAGATCAACATCATGGAGGAGCATCTGCTGGCGGTGGAAAAGATGATCGATCACTACGATGCCGCATTGCCGCGCATGACGCATTTCATCTTTCCCGGAGGCTCGGTTGCCGGCGCCACACTGCATCATGCTCGCAGCATCTGCCGTCGTGTTGAGTGCGAGGTATTACACCTTGCACAGCAAGAAGAGGTAAACTCTCTGCTGTTACGTTATCTTAATCGCCTCTCTGATTTGCTGTTTGTGCTGGCTCGACACGTCAACCAGCAGCTGGGAGAGCCTGAAACCAAATGGATTCCATGAAACTGCTGCTTGCCAATCCCCGTGGGTTCTGCGCCGGGGTGGATCGCGCCATCGAAATCGTTGAAACGGCGCTTGATCTGATCGGACCTCCAATCTATGTACGTCATGAAGTCGTGCATAACCGCTTTGTCGTCGAAAGTCTGCGCGAACGGGGTGCTATTTTTGTCGACAGCCTCGATGACATTCCGGACGGACAGACGGTGATCTTCTCCGCCCACGGCGTTGCACAGGATGTCAAGGATGAAGCGGATGCCCGCGAGTTACAAATTTTCGACGCCACCTGCCCGCTGGTCACCAAGGTTCACATGGAGGTGCTTCGACACTGTAAAAATGGCGACTCGGTGGTGCTTATCGGACACAAGGGACACCCCGAAGTCGAGGGCACCATGGGACAGTATCGATGCCTGCACATGGAGGGAGAGATTCTGCTGATCGAGACCCCGGAAGATGTAGCAAACCTGAACATCAAAAACCCGTATAAAATCGGCTACGTCACCCAGACAACCCTCTCGATCGATGACACCGCAGAGGTTATCGCTGCATTGCGAAAACGCTTTCCCGAGATTACCGGGCAGAAGAAAGATGACATCTGCTATGCCACACAAAACCGGCAGGATGCCGTCAAAGAGCTTGCCACTGAATGCGACCTGATCCTGGTGGTCGGTTCTCCCAACAGCTCCAACTCAAACCGGTTGCGAGAGCTGGCGGAGAAACAGGGAAGAACCTCCTATCTGATCGATGGCGCCGATGACATCGATCCCGAATGGCTGCATGGAATCGATGTCATCGGCGTTACTGCAGGGGCTTCGGCGCCGGAAGTCGTGGTCTCCAACGTTATCAAACGCCTGCAGTCACTCGGAGCGGAGACTGCGGAAGAGAATATGGGGACCAGAGAGGATATCGTGTTTGTACTGCCAAAAAACCTGCGTCTCATGGCAGAGCAACAAGCTTCAAAAGAGACGGGATAACGCAGATGCACACCATCGTGATAGGCGCAGGCATCAGCGGTATGATGAGCGCACGCGAACTGTTGCTCCACGGCGTCAGGGTTACCATCATCGAACGTCAGCAAAGCGGTCGGGAATCCTCATGGGCAGGCGGTGGCATCATCTCCCCTCTCTATCCATGGCGCTATGCTGATGCAGTCAATCTGCTGGCGAGCGACAGCCAGAGAGTCTACCCTGCATTGGCGGCGCAACTCGCTGAAAATACAGGCATCGATCCTGAATATCTCAACAGCGGGCTGCTGATTCTGGCGCCTGATGAAACCCGGGCGGCAGTGCGATGGGCGCAGCAGTGGCAGGTCAATCTGCAGCAGCTCGACAGGCAGCAGATGCTCGACATAGAAACAACGCTGAAGAGCCCGGTTGAAGAGGGGTTGTGGCTGCCGCAGGTTGCCCAGGTCAGAAACCCGCGTTTCATGAAAGCACTGCACAAGGAGCTTGAAAACCTTGGCGCAAATTTCATCCTTGAGAGTCCAGTCACAGGATTTGAACATACGGGTACAAATATCACTGCGGTAAAGACAGCTAAGCAGCGGTTTATCGCAGAAAAGATCATTCTCTGCAGCGGCGCCTGGGCGGGTGAAATGCTGCGCGAGACCATGCCCCAGCCGAAGATTGAGCCCGTACGCGGACAGATGCTGCTGTTCAAGACAAACCCCGGCACTGTCAAACGCATCACCCTGTGGGACAGCCACTACACGGTGCCGCGCAAAGATGGCCGGGTGCTGTTTGGCAGCACAATCGAACATACCGGATTCGTCAAGGAGACTACCAGCGAGGCCACCGAACTGCTGCATCAATGCGCCATCGACCTCTACCCGCAGTTGGCCGATTACCCGATAGAACACCACTGGGCAGGACTGCGTCCGGGCTCACCGGGCGGCGTACCCTACATCGGCAGACACCCGGAATATGGGAATCTCTTCATTAATGCCGGACACTACCGCAACGGCGTGGTGCTGGCGCCTGCATCGGCAAAACTGGTCGCAGATCTGGTGCTCGGAAGAGAAACAGAGATAGACCCCGCGCCCTACGCATTTGATGCTGTGCGCGATTGATTCTGACTTGCAAAGAATTTCTTTCTGCAGCAACCTGCCTATGGTATAAACTTGATATACATCAAAATGAGCAGGGAGGGGAAGCTGCATCAGAAGAGTTGCAAAGCCTCTCTCCTCATTCAATAATAACCACAAGTGACCAAAAGGAGACCCCATGCTGAAACCCGGTGATATAGCTCCAGGCTTTGAGATTCCCAATGCAGAACTCGAGATGATTCAGCTCGAAGACCTCAGAAACAAACATAACCTGGTGCTCTATTTTTACCCCAAAGACGATACTCCCGGATGCACCCTGGAGGCGCTGGAGTTTTCAGATATGAGTGGTCAGTTTGAAAAGCTGGATACCCTCATCTTCGGTGTCAGCAGAGACAGCTGCTACACACATGGGAACTTTCGCGACAAACACGGACTCACCATCCACCTGCTGGCTGATATCGATGGAGTGCTGTGCAAAGCCTACGATGTGTGGCGCGAAAAAGAGGCGCATGGCGAGAAGAAGATGGGGATTTTGCGGTCAACCTTCATCATCGACAAGCAGGGGATTATTCAACATACCTTCTACGATATCAAACCCAAAGGACATGCAAAGCAGGTGCTTGAACTGGTGAAAAAGATGGTCTAGTGAGACCAAGTCTCAGACTCACGATACATGAAATTCTTATAGTCTCTCTGGCGGACTTTGCGCCTTGGCGAGAGAAAATGATCTCTTTTATGCCACGACAGTCTGAGACTGATCTCACTAACTCATGACTCAGCTGTTGTAACTTTACAGCTTCCGCATGCTGTCACTCTGCACAACAGTCGAAAATAGACTCTCACTGTCTGCAGCTGAATCAGCGCCAGGGGCAGCAAAAGCATGAAAAAGGCCGGAGAAAGCGGCTCCACGAGACCATTCTTCACCAGGCCAAACACGATAAAGAACATACCGAAAACCACGAAGGCTACACCCGGACAAATCAGGGAGAAGCTTCCCGCATCCGCTTTCGCTCCCTGGCTATAGTCTCTGAAATAACCGACCCTCTTCATCACCTTGTAGCCGATCAAACCTACAACGATCTGCAGCGACAGGAACATACCGATCGCATTGATCTCTTT
>JADWMH010000001.1:0-29957 GCA_015767355.1 Gammaproteobacteria bacterium | reverse complement strand
TCAAACCTACAACGATCTGCAGCGACAGGAACATACCGATCGCATTGATCTCTTTCGCACCAGGCGCAGCCATGCCCACTGCGATCATAACGAGAGCAAAAATCGCAAGCATCTGGCTCAAATTATTGTTGGAGACAAAGTCGAAGTCACCATCAGTGACACTTCCATATTGGAGTGTTTCAAAGCTGTGAACGCCTCCGTCTTGCGAAAACGGCGATATTCACTAATATTCCAGAACAATAGTCGAAAATGCAGCAGTGACAGCAGCGCCACCGCAACAAGCGCGGCCGACAGCGCTATGACTGTGCCGATATCTCCGCCGGTGAGCAGCGCATAGATGTGATCAAAGGTCACCATCGGCGTGTCCGCATGGGAAATCATAAACTGCGGATACATGAAAAAAGAGACCGCCAGCCCCCTGCGCCCAATGCGGCGAGAAAATAGAGCGGTGAATATTTTGAACCAAGTTTCTTAATCAACATACCTATATACGTACATAAATTACTTTTATGCATGTATATTAGAGTTTACTTATACTGAAGTAAAGAGGATAATTATCAATCAGATGCGGAACCTGGATGTAAATGCTCAAAAAAGCCGTGCGTATATCGTCATCTGTTTTAACAAGATGTATTCAATGCATGGAGTGGAGTTATTGAAAAGTCACACCGGGACGCCCCGATAACTCTGGGTTTTGCAGGGTGTGGTTATTGCGGAATCAATCCATCATGCTGAGACTCTTCATCAGGCAATACGCGCTGTTGGAGCAGGCGCCACTTGCCATCTTTTTCCATCTCCAGCAGCACCTCGACACCATGCGCATTGACTGCGCCGTCCGATGCTTCAATGGTCTCCCAGGTTTTGAACATGACACGTTCAGGGGTGCTCGCAAGCATCTTGAGACCATCATAGTGGACAGATTGCACCTCATGATCGGCAAACTCATGCTGGCATTGCGCAGCCCACTCGTCATACCCAATGTGCTCAAATCCCGGCACACCGGTGACGCTGACCTTTTTGGAGATGAGATCCATATGCTTGTTGAAATCGTTGGCCGTTGCCGTCTCTGCAGATGCAGTCAACCAGCGCAAGGCGATACCTTGTGACATATCACTACCTGTAAATAATTAATGATTTCCGAAGAAGGAGATCATGAGAGTTGCAGTTCACCCACCTGTTTGCGACATGATCCTGACAACCTGCCCCGGTTCATCCTTGAATTCATGGCGCATGGGCTTGAGCGCCAGCGCCGCCACGATCGCCTTCCTGATCTGTTCGTCAGTTGAGCCATCCCTGAGCAGCGGACGCAGTTCCACCTTGTCATTCTGCCCGAGGCAGAGATAGAGAGTGCCGTTGACCGATACCCGCACACGGTTGCAGGTTTCGCAAAAATGCTGCGAGATAGGGGTAATAAATCCAATGCGCAGCTCAGTGCCTTCAACCTGGAAGTAACGCGCCGGACCACCACCGGGCATCATGCCGGGAATCAGGCTGAAACGTTTTTGCAGACGCTTCTTGAGCTGTTGCAGATCATAGTAGTAGTCGGTTGCATCCTTTCCTGTCGACCCCACCGGCATGGTTTCAATAAATCGCAGCGTGAAATCATTCTCCATGCAGTACTCCACGATGGATTCAAACTCATCATCATTGAGTCCTTTCATTGCCACGACATTGATTTTCACCGGGCTGAGGCCGGCGCGCTTCGCCGCCTGCAGTCCATCGAGAACCGTCTGCAGTTTACCGCCGGTGATCTCTTTGAAGCGCTCATGCTGCAGTGAGTCGAGACTGACGTTGATGCGTGAAATACCCGCATCTTTCAGGGCAGTCGCATGCTCACTCAACAACGAGGCATTAGTACTCAGGGAGAGATCTTCGATACCGGGTATGGCTGAGAGTCTGGCGGCAAGTTCAGGCAGGTTTTTGCGCACCAGCGGTTCCCCGCCGGTGAGTCGCACCCGCCTGACTCCCAGGTCGGAGAAGATGCTCATGAGGCGTTCCACTTCATCGAAGGTCAACCAGTTCTCCGGCTCCTCGAAATCGGTGAACCCTTTGGGGATGCAATAGAAACAGCGCATGTTGCATTTGTCAGTGACAGAGAGACGCACATACTCCACTCTTCGTCCAAATGGATCGATCAGCTCTTTATGTAAATCTGTATCACTCATGTTATTTCATCCAACAACAAAGCTTTGTTCATTATAGACATTTTTCAGGAGAGACATATCCATTTCTTCATTCAAAAGCACACAAATTGTATGCGCATTATGCGAGGATTGTGGCAGATTTGCGGGGTTCAGGCTACCATGTGCCCTCTTCCGGAGTCAGGGAAAAGCCATGCAACAAAAATCCATCCTTGTCACAGGCTGCTCCAGCGGCATTGGCCGTTGTACTGCCCTGGGCCTGCAGCAGCGAGGATACCGGGTGTTCGCAACTGCTCGTCAGCAAGCGGATATCGATGAACTGGAGAGCCTGGGCATTACCACTCTCTATCTCGACTATCGTGACAGTGACAGCATTCATGAGGCCTTTAATAGAGTAATGGAGGCTACCGGCGGCAGGCTCTATGCTCTGTTTAACAATGGCGCCTATGGCCAACCCGGAGCTGTCGAGGATCTGACGCGCGAAACCCTGCGCAGCCAGTTTGAGACCAACCTGTTCGGCTGGCATGAGTTGACCCGGCTTGCCATCCCTGTCATGCGGCTGCACAACGAAGGCCGCATCATTCACAACAGTTCAGTACTGGGCTTTGCAGCCATGTCCTACCGGGGTGCCTACAACGCCAGTAAATATGCGCTGGAAGGTCTTGCCGACACCCAGCGACTGGAACTTCGTGGAACTCACATCCATATCAGCCTGATCGAGCCTGGCCCGATCCGCAGTCGTTTTCGCGCCAATGCCTACCAACAGTTTATCGAGAATATCGATGTCGAGCAGAGCGTTCACCAGGCAACCTATGAAAAGATGATCACCCGTTTGAACAAAGAGGGAGACGCCGCCCCCTTTACCCTGCCACCGGAAGCAGTGTTGAAGAAAGTAGTGCATGCGCTCGAAAGCAAACGCCCGAAAATCCGCTACTACGTTACTTTTCCGACCTACCTGTTCGGCTTCCTGAAACGCATCCTCGGCAACAGGCAGATGGACTGGCTGCTTGCGAAAATCTAACTGTCGCGATTGCCTTTTTTATTGAGCCTGTATTTCTGGCCGGGTGTGAGTTTGCTGCTGCGTTTCTCCTTCTCTTTGAAGGGATTGCCGCCGGTGCGAAATTCAACCCTGAGGGGGGTGCCGCTAAGTTGCAGAACCTTGTGGAATCGTTTTTGCATATAGCGTTTGTAAGAGGCAGGGACCGCGTCGGTCTGCTTGCCATGGACGATAATGCGCGGCGGGTTTTTACCCCCCTGGTGCGCATAACGCAGCTTGATGCGTCTGCCCCGCGCCATTGGCGGTTGATGTTCTGTGACAATGCTCTCCAGGATCTCGGTCAGACGATTGGTCTTAAAATCCCGTACAGCATTTGCGTAGGCGTGCTGTACATTTTTCAGCAGCAGGCCGACTCCGCTGCCATGCAGCGCCGAAACAAAATGCCAGCTGGCAAAATCCAGAAAGTAGAGGCGCCGTTTCAACTCCTCCTTCACTTTTTCACGCTGCGGCGACGTAAGCCCGTCCCATTTATTGACCACCATCACCAGCGCCCGCCCGCTGTCGAGAACGTGTCCGGCAAGATGTGTATCCTGCTCGGTAACTCCCTGTCGGGCATCGAGCAGCATCAGCACCACATTGGACTCCTCGATTGCCTGCAGCGTCTTGACGACGCTGAATTTCTCGATCGCCTCGCTGATGCGGCCTCGTTTTCTGACACCGGCTGTATCTATCAGGGTGAAACGCTGACCATTAAGCTCGAAAGGTACAGGGATACTGTCTCTGGTCGTGCCCGGCATATCAAAGGCAACCAGCCGCTCCTCACCAATGAGGCGATTGATGAGCGTCGACTTTCCCACGTTGGGACGGCCAATCACTGCAACCTTGATGCCTTTTTTCTCTTCATCCTCAGGCTCTGTAGGAGGCAACGTCGCAAGCACGCCCTCGATCAGCGAGTTTACGCCGCGCCCATGGGTCGCTGTAATCCCGACCGGCTCAAATCCACTGAGACCGTAGAACTCGGCTTTTGCCATATCCACATCCAGACTGTCGCACTTGTTCACCACCAGGGTGATCGCCTTGCCGGTGCGACGCAGGCGTTCTGCGATCTGCTCGTCGCCGGAATTCCGGCCATCCCGGGCATCGACCAGAAAGAGGATATGATCCGCCTCATCGATCGCCTGCCACACCTGCTGCTCCATCAGTGGATCGATACCTTCAGCCTCGCCACTGAGACCGCCCGTATCAACCACAACATAGGGAAATTCACCGATGCGGCCAACACCATACTGGCGATCGCGGGTCAGTCCGGGTTGATCTGCAACCAGGGCGTCACGCGTTCGGGTAAGACGATTAAAGAGTGTTGATTTGCCGACGTTAGGACGGCCAACCAGTGCGATGACAGGAAGCACCCGGCCCCCCTATTGCGCAGTCACTGCAGCGAGTTCACCTTTGTCGGCATAGACATAGACCACACTGCCCTGGGCGACGAGTGGCGCACGTACGCCGGAAGAGACCGCCTCGATACGTGCAACGATTGAGCCATCCTCCGGCGAGAGCCAGTGAACATAGCCTTCCAGGTCTGCCACTGCAATCAGATTGCCGGCCATCACTGGAGGAGAGAGGCGGCGTCCGGAGAGCGCTTTTTGCCGCCACAGGATCTCTCCATTGTGCGGATTGACGGCTGCAACATAACCATTGGCATCTGAAGCATAGAGTGCACGGCCGTCGCTGATGACGCCCTGCCAGGATGAGTAGGCAGTGCGCCACTTAACCTTGCCGTCCGATTTGTTGACCGCCGCCATATCTCCCTGATAGGTCACAACATAAAGCAGAGATGGGCCCAACACCAGCAATCCGTCAATATCCACCACACGATCAAGCTCGGTGCGCCCACTGGCGTAAGTGATCGGAGTTTCCCAGGAGGGGCGTCCGCTCATCAGATCCAGCTTCACCAGTTTGCCTCCATCGAGGCCACTATAGAGGCTGTTTCCTTCGATAACCGGAGTACCTGCGCCGCGCAGACTCAACACTGGAGTTGCGCGGTGGAACAACCACAGCTGCCCACCCGTTGCGGCATCAAGACCATAGAGCTTGCCGTCATTTGTATGAATCACAACAATGCCGCGAGCCGATACCGGCACCGCCGGAATATCTGTTGAAACAGTAGCGCGCCAGCTCTCACTGCCTGTTGACTGGCTCAACGCAATTACTTCACCTTCTGTTGTCCCCGAGATTACCAGGCCATTGCCAACGCCAGGCCCCCCGCTAATCTGAATACCCAGATCGGTTTTCCATAGCGATGCGCCGCTTGATGTACTTACGGCTTCCACTTTGCCATCGAAATGCGCCACATAGAGGGTTGAGCCATCCAGAGATGCGACCAGTTTAACCCCTTTACCATCAGCGCCCTTTCCAAGCTTGCTGTTCCACACCACACGGGCTGTCTGCATACCTGCAAGAGGAACCAGCTCCGCCACATCAACAGCTGATTTCTCTATACCGAAAAAACTGCAGCCACTTGTGAACAGAGCAGTTGCAAGCAGGATCAAACGTACCAATGTTTTCATGATGACTCCTGAGGTCCGATCTCTTCGAGGAGATAGTTGATATTTTCGTCATTGCTGCCCTTCTGCTGCGCCTCTTCCAGCGCTGCACGAGCAGCGGCCATGTCTCCCTGCAGATAGGCAATTTCACCACGAATCGCTGCGGTTTCAGCTGCATAGGCATCACTGTTGATTGAATCCAGCATTTTACCGGCTTCATCCAGACGTTTTTGAGCCACCAGCAGACGCGCAAGACGTGTCTCCAGCAAAGGCTTAAGTGCGCTGTCAGTTGACTGCTTGAGCAGATTATCCAGTGTTTTTTCTGCAGCTTCCAGCGAGCCTGCACTCACCTGCTGCCTGGCCAGTTCCATCGCAGCAAATTGAGAATAACTGGTATCGCCAAAATTTGACTGCAGCTGCGCGAGGGCATCATCGGTTTTTTTAACGTCATTGCCGAAGGCGGACTGCGCAAAGAGTTCATATGCCTCGGCGCCCTCCCCGGCCAGCTTGTCCTGATATCCCCCCCACCATTGCCAGGCAAAAAAACCACCCAGGCCAATCACCACACCGGCAATAATCGAATTACCATTCGCTTTCCACCAGGCTTTGATACGTTCGACCTGTTCGTCATCACTCAGCATCTCATTCATTAGATTAAACCTTCCAGATAATTCGATAAATCATCAAGTAAAACTTCTTTCTGCGCTCTATCTTCACGCAATGATTTCACACCGACCACGCCCCGCTGCAACTCCTCTTCTCCCAGAATCAGAGCAAAACCTGCGCCGCTGCGATCGGCTTTTTTAAACTGTGATTTGAAGCTCCCGCCACCGCAATTTGCCAGGATGCGCACATTCCCTATGTCCCGGCGGAGCCTGTTTGCAATCAGCTGCGCTTTTATCTCCGTATCGCCTGACGCAACAAAGTAGAAGTCAGCCCGCTTCTCCATATTGTCCGCCGGGTTCTCCTCCAGCAGAGAGACAATCCGCTCCAGCCCCATCCCAAAACCAATCGCAGGCGTCGGCTTGCCTCCAAGCTGCTCAACCAGACCGTCATAGCGTCCACCTGCGCAAATTGTCCCCTGCGCACCAAGGCGATCGCTGACCCACTCGAATACAGTAAGCACGTAATAGTCAAGCCCCCGCACCAGTCGCGGATTGACAGTATAGTCTATTCCAGCCTCCTGCAATCCCTCGCAGATTTGCTCAAAGTGGCGGCGCGACTCCTCACCAAGATACTCCATCAGCAGCGGAGCATCACTGACGACCTGCTGCACCTCGGGATTTTTTGAATCCAGCACGCGCAAAGGGTTGCTGGTGAGGCGGCGCTTGCTGTCCTCATCCAGACTCTCACGGTGCAGTGACAAATAGTCAACCAGATGTTGACGATAGGTTGCCCGCTCCTGTGGTGTTCCCAGGGTATTCAACTGCAATTCAGCCCCGTCGATACCCAGCTGCCGCCATAGACTTGCGGTCATCAGCAGAATCTCCAGATCGATATCCGGGCCATGCATGCCAAAAGCTTCGACACCCATCTGGTGAAACTGCCGGTAACGCCCCTTCTGCGGACGTTCGTGACGAAACATCGCTCCCTGATACCACAAACGCTGCCTTTGATTGTGCAGTAGTCCATGTTCTATGCAAGCACGAACAACACCTGCGGTTCCCTCCGGACGCAGTGTCAGACTGTCTCCATTGCGATCATCGAAACTGTACATCTCCTTTTCAACAATATCGGTGACCTCACCGATCGCACGATGAAACAGAGCACTCTGCTCCATCACCGGGGTGCGGATCTGCTGATATCCAAAGCTGTCAAAAACTGATTTTGCTGTCTCTTCGACAAACTGCCACAGACGGGATTCACCCGGCAAAATATCGTGCATGCCGCGAATAGACTGGATTTTTTTCACTCGACCGGCTCACCCAGAGAAAAACGCGCAACACCGCCCTTGATATGAGGGGCAATATCGTAAGGACGTCCATCAATAGAGACTTTCACCTTGGCCGCATTACCCAGAACAAAGGTAAAGGGTGCGCTTCCTTCCAATGTTTTGCTCGAACCGGCCGGTATATCTCCAAAGAGGACGATTTTACCCTCGGCATCATTGACATTCACCCAGCAGTTATCACTGAAATCGAGTGTGACCTTGTGCTCGCCGCCTGCTTGCGTCTCTCCGGCAGCATCTGTTGCAACAACAACGACGACGTCATCACTCACCGCTGTCTTCCCGGCAGTCTGGGATGTTATTGATGTTTCTCCTGATGTTTCACTTGAGGCCTCTTCTGCATCCGTACTGGTATCTTCGCTGTCACCTGCTTCAGCGGTTGTTTCATCACCCGCTGTCTCAAGCGACAACTCGAGAAGATCCTCATCACTATCTTTTGACGCGGCTTCATCCGCGGCAACGATCACATCCTGCCCGGTTTCATTTTGAGAAGCCTGCCCATCACCGATGGGTAAAGTGAGCGATTCAGAGCCGTCATCACCGCTTGTCTCGACGCTCTTGTGTTTTTCAGCGGCCGGGAGAAATGGCAAATCACTCATATCCGGCAGTTGAATTGCACCCCTCCACCAGAGAACCGCCAGCACAATGATTGCGATCAGAATCAACCCGGTAATCAGCTTACCAAACAGGCGGCCACCGTTAACCTGTTGATGTCTGCGGATTCGTATTTTAGGCGCACGGGGTTGTTGCAGACTCCTGATCTCTTCGACCTCATTGACCTCCTCCTTGAGCAGCCCGAGAATATAAGATTCCGGCACGTCAAGTATGCGTGCATAATTTTTCAGATAGCCCAGTGTAAAGACGCGTGACGGAAGTTTGGATGCATCATCTTCCTCCAGTGCAATGACTGTCTCCCTGAGCAGATGCAGTTGTTCTGCAGCCTCCTCAATCGTCATCTCAACAGCCTCACGCGCCGCCTTCAATTGTGAGCCGGCAGTTTCATCCACTGCGATTTGACTCTCGTCCTCGTTAATCTCTGTCATCTGTTGAAGATCCTGTAACTCAATATCTTTTTAATCTGGCCAGCCCTTTTTTAGCCGGCTCATAGTTCGGATTTTGCTGCAGCGCCTGGCGCATGCTGGATTTTGCCAAAGCATATCGACCACTGCTTTCCTGGCATAAACCGGCATTGGTCGAGGCAACCCATGGAGAGGGATTCATGACGCTTGCTGCGGCCATGTTAAATTCGGAATCAGCTTCAGCATAGCGCCGCTCTGCACACAAAAACGCACCATAGGCATTTGCTACCATAGGATCATTTGGCGCCAGCTTTTTGGCGCGGGAATAGTGCTTCGCAGCCATGTCAAAACTATTCATATTTTGGTAGATCAATGCCAACACAAGCTGTGCTTCGGCATGATTACGATCAAGCCTGACGGCTTCTATAGCATTTTCCAGTGCAATAGCCATTTTTCCCTGCTCCATGTAAGCCTTTGCAAGTTCCACATAAGCGACGGCCGGGCTGTTACTCGAGTACTGGATCATATTCGTGGCAGGATCACGGCCACCGGTGGTTTCACAGGCAGCAAGTATAAGCAGCAGCGGCAACCACAAAGAGTGATGCAATATTTTTCTCATCATGTGTTTCTCATCGCCATGCGCAGCTGACGGTTGCTTCGATCATTTACTTTTCCGACCAGCTGTCCGCATGCTGCATCAATATCGTTTCCGCGGGTTTTGCGCGTGGTTGCAATCATTCCCGACCGCCTTAGTCTCTGACGGAACTCTTCGATACGTTCAGCGGGAGAAGAGCGATATGCTGTACCCGGAAACGGATTAAATGGAATCAGATTGACCTTGGAGGGAATGCCTTCGAGCAAGCGGATCAATGCACGGGCATCACGATTGCTGTCGTTGACCCCATCCAGCATCACATATTCCCAGGTGATCTTGCGCCGCTTGTCATCCTTGATGTACTCCCTGCAGGCAGGGATCAACTGCTCCAGAGGATATTTTTTATTGATAGGCACCAGCTCATCACGCAGCTGGTTTTCTGCTGCATGCAATGAAACTGCCAGGCAGACATCCGTTGCCTGCCGCAGCGCCTTTAATGCCGGAACGATACCCGAAGTACTCAGAGTCACCTTATGCTTGGAGAGCTGATAGGCCAGGTCATCCTGCATGATATCCATAGCCGAGACAACCGCATCGAAGTTCGCCAGCGGTTCACCCATTCCCATCATGACCACATTCGTCACTGCCTGTTGCTCGTTGAGCAAATGCACGGCCAACCACAGCTGTCCGATAATCTCACTAACGCTCAGATTGCGATTGAAACCCTGCTGTCCTGTAGAGCAGAAAGAGCACTCCAGCGCACAACCGACCTGGGAAGAGACACACAGGGTGCCTCTGTTCTCCTCAGGGATAAAGACCGTCTCGATGCGCTGCCCGCCATCTATCTCGAGCAACCGCTTGATCGTACCGTCAAGAGAGGGTTGTTCAAATACGATCTTCGGCAGGCGAATCTCGGTGTGCAGTAGAAGCTCTTCACGCAGCCGTTTCGGCAGGTCCGTCATGGCGTCAAAATCGACCACGCCATGCTTGTGAATCCACTTCAGCAGGTTGCGTCCCTGATAGGCCTTGAAACCAAGCTCCACACACAGAGACTCAAGTCCGCTGCGATCCAGGTCGAGCAGATTAACCGGCATGAGTCACCATGATGGAGGAGATTTTCCGGGAAATCATCTGGGCGAATTCGCCTTGTCGATGATTTCGGAGTTATTCTGCTTCAGAGCCTCGTCAGAGCCAGCGAATTCACTCGATTTTGAAGCGAACTCGACCGCAAGATCACTGTGTCCCTGTTGCAGACGCACATTTGCGAGGCGATTCCACAGCAGCGGGTTACGCGATTCGATACGCACAGCACGTTCCAGTGTCGATGCAGCACCGCTGAGGTCGCCAGCCTGTTGCTGGGATTCGGCCTTCTCCAACAGTGAATTCGCCGCCTTACCCATGGAGGCGCCCGAATCGGCAGAACCGGCATAGGCAACCTGTTCACCACCGGACGATAAAGAGTTGCTGCTCAAATCAGTGACGGGAGAGTCTGTCGGCGCCTGCGGAACATCACTGTCGAGTTCGCTGACCCGATACTCTTCGCCGGGCTCCTGGCCATATTCGCCGCCCTCTTCTGTTCCTATCTCAGGCATCTCAAGCGCGCTTGTCGAACCTCCGCCAACCCGCTCTCCATGCTGATAAACCGGCGCCGGCTTGACTCGCGGTGTGGAGTTGGTACAACCTGCCAATTGAACAATAAACAGCAGCTGCGCCAATACAATCAATGTTTTCATTAAAAAATACCTCTTAGGAATCCACCCAGTCCTTCATTACTCTTTTTCGACGGTCTGGATCGATTATTATCCCATGAATCACCATTAAAATCAGGATGGCCGTCGCTGTCCCTGGATCCTCTTCCCGGTCGCGTCACCTGGTTTGAACTCCCCCGTGCAGGAGCAGGCGCCAACAGGTAATCAGAATCGCAGTATGCCTCCTCATATGGCGTATAGCCTCTGAGAAAGGGCATTTCAACGCCTTTGCCGCCACACACCGGATTGAACAGCATGCCGCTGCGGGAATCAACCCTGGCCATCTCGATGGTGCCCGGAACCACCAGGTCCAGTGGAGATGGCTTTAGCGGCTTCATCATATCCGCCCACACTCGCAATGCGCCGCTGGATCCTGAAAGGCCAGCCGGTTTGTTATCATCCCGTCCAACCCATACCACGGTGACATAGTCGGATGAAAAACCGGCAAACCAACTGTCACGCAAATTATCTGTGGTGCCTGTTTTGCCGGCGAGATTCAGGGATTTCGGCAATGCACTCAGCAGGTAACGCGAAGTCCCCCGGGTCACCACGGACTGCATCGCCCTGGAGAGCAGATAGACCGGTCCGGCCGGCACTGTGCGCTTGATGGTCAATGGATAACGCTTCAAGGCCTTGCCTTCCGGCCCCATGACCTCACGAATCGCACGCAGCGGCGAGCGGTATCCACCGGATGCAATCGTCTGGTAGAGCTGCGTTACCTCCAGCGGCGTCATGTTCACTGCACCCAGCAACAGGGATGGCAGCGGATCAGGCTCGCTGCTCATGCCCAGCGCATGTAGTGTTTTCACAACCCGGTCAACCCCGATATCCATACCAAGGCGCACTGTCGCCTGATTATAAGATTTCGCCAGCGCCAGCTCCAGAGGCACATCCCCATGATCCTTGTGGTCATAGTTGGACGGGCTCCAGCTCTTGCTGCCGCGATTGTGCAATACCACCTTGCTGTCATCCAGAGGCGTTGAGAGTGCATAGCGATCCGGATATTGCAGCGCTGTCAGATAGACCGCAGGTTTGACCAGCGAGCCAATCTGACGCGTCGCATCCAGTGCGCGGTTAAAGCCTGCATAGCCAGCCTTGCGCCCGCCGATGACAGCCAGAACCTCGCCATCCTGCGGGGTGGCGATAATTGAAGCCACCTCCAGTTTGCCCTTCGGCAAACCTTTCTGTTTCTCCAGCTGCTGAAGACGCTTCAGGACATTACTCTCAGCAGTTTTCTGCACCCAGGGATCCATTGTGGTGAAAATGCGCAGTCCCTCCGAGGTCAGATCTTCAGGCTGGTAATCACGCCGCAGCTGACGCTTCACAAGATCCATGAATGCAGGAAAACGTCCGCCCTGACCTGTGGATTTCTTTTTGACCACGCCCAGCGATTTTTCCTTGGCAACAGCAGCACTGCCTTCACTGATCACTCCCTGCTCCGCAAGCACCTCAAGAACCAGGTTACGGCGTTTCAAAGAATTTTCCGGATTTCGCCGGGGATTATAGGTGGATGGAGCCTTGATAAGCCCCACCATCAATGCAATCTGATGAATTTCGAGCTCGGCAATCGGAACGCCAAAGAAAAACTCACTGGCGAGACCAAAACCATGAATCTCGCGATTTCCGTCCTGCCCGAGATAAATCTCATTGGCATAGGCCGCGAGGATATCCTCCTTGTCATACTTTGCATCGAGTATGATTGCCATCAGCGCCTCTTTACTCTTGCGCTTGAGATCGCGTCTAGGCGTTAGAAAGTAGTTCTTGACCAGTTGCTGGGTGATGGTGCTCCCCCCCTGACGTCTCCCTTTGACCAGGGTAGAGACAGCCGCACGCGTGATGCCGCGCGGATCTATGCCGAAATGGTCATAGTAGCTCCGATCCTCGATGGTAATCAGCGCCTTCTTGAGCAGCTCGGGAATATCATCCGGTGTCAGAATCACACGGTCTTCGTTGTCGCGCGGATAGATGCTGCCGATTTCGAGCGGCTCAAGGCGAACCAGGTCGATCTCCTTTCCAGAATCATGATTCATGATGGATTTGATCTTTCCACCACCAACACGAATATCGAGAGCGCGCTCAGGCTCGACGCCATCCCAGAAGGTAAAAGGGCGGCTGCGAAGCAGCAGGCGTTCACCGTTCATCGCCCAGGTTCCTGTGGCGCCGGGCTGACTGACCTTGCGATAACCAAGATACTTCAACTCGCTGACAAGACGCTCACTGGATACCGGCGCTCCGCTATACAACTCCATGGAACGGGAGTAGACTCGCGCTGGAACAGCCCAGCGCTGTCCCTCGAAGCTGGTGGTAATCTCATCGGAGAGCTGCATCATGTAAGACCCGAGAGGGACTGCAGCAATAAACAGCAGGATCAACATAAATTTTAAAAACCGTTTTGTAAATGATGATTTACGACGTTTTCTCCTTGATTTAACAGACCTTTTGTTTTTTATTGTAGTCTTTTTGCGGCTCTTTGGCGTCGCAGACTTTCTCTTTGTCGACGCCCGCTTTTTTTTTGCCGGCGCACGCTTTTTCTTTGCTCCGAATAGAGTCGGCGCCTTTCTTCCCGAGCGGTCTGACTTCGCAGTCGTTTTTCTGGATTTAGCAGCCATGATGACATTTCCGAAGCAGCAGCTGAAGGGACAAGCCGCAACGCAAGCAAAATAAGCGATCTATGATACTCTTTTTACTTAATTTGTGACACCCCTATCAGCGGATTGTTCAGCATTGAAGCGGCTGCGCCACAGGCGAAAGCGCATAAAAAATCGATAATGAAAGCTGTTGCCGCTGCCGTCCTGAAGGATGATTTTGCGGATGTCACCATTTGACAACGCCTTCAACAACTCTTCGACAGTGGCATCCAGATCCTGCATCGCCCGCAGCCACTGCTGCTGATCTCCCGACTCGACAGCCTGCAGAGATGCATCTTTCACCATTAAACGGGCTTCACCTCGACACTCTGGAACTGCATTCGTCTGCAAACCACACAGAAGAAGATTGTCGCCCGAGAGCTCCCCGAAATGACAACGCACTGCTTCAGGCAGCTGACCGACACCCCATATCCACAGGCTGTTGAAACCCTCGATCTCCAGGCTATGCAGGAGCATCTGTGACTCATTCAGCAGCCTGCGCAGCCACCCGGCATCTGCTCCGGCGGGGAGGAATGGGTCAAGCGTGCGCCCGGCTACCTGCGCCAGTGACGAGGTTGTCAGCTGGCGCGGTTGCTGCAGGCGCAGATACCAGTGGCGGGGGAAATCTGTGATCAATTCAACCCCGTCATCACTGAAGTGCTGATTGAACGCCTCGCGGAGTCTGTCGACTTCAGAATGTTCGACATCTTCGAGCGGCAACGGAATCAGCAGCAGCCGATCGCGGTCCACATGCAGGCTCACCGGCGCCACAACTGCCCAGTTGTCCGTTAGCGGCTCCCCTCCCTCTCCAGACAACATCAGCGAGGCCGATGGAAGATCCTGCTCTGGCGGTGGAGCAACATCAAAGTGAGAGCACAAAAGCGATTCAAAATCGTCATTTTTTTCAACGACATGGTCACTTCTAGACAAGAGCATGTCGAGATGGGGGAAATGGCCGTCAAATTCAGGATCCGGCGGCTCAAACAGGCCGGGAACGAGAAGATACTGGGTTAGCATGGTGAACTGAAGTTGGCAGTTGGAAGTTAGAAGTCGGAAGTTGGCAGTTGGCAGTTGGCAGAACTTTAATCGGGTCATAGCCAGCTGCAAACTACATAACTGACGACTGCAAACTTTCTTTCAACTCAAATGCTCCATACGAATGCGTACAACCTCGCCTTCCACGACATCCAGTGACTCCAACTGCCTGATAGCTTCATTCATGGTTTTCTCAAGCGTGTGGTGGATCAGCATCACCAGCGGCACCCGGCCATTTTCACCGTGAGTCTCATACTGATGCATCGCCTCGATACTGATGCCTGCATTCGCCAGCAGCGTCGATATCTCGGCCATCACACCGGGATCGTCCCTGACACTGAGCCGTAGATAATAGGATGTTTCAATCTCATCCATGGGTACCACAGGGATATCCTCTATCGCACCGTTCTGAAACCCCTGGCATGGAACACGACTCTCAGGAGAGTCCATAGTGCGCGCAACATCGATGATATCTGCAACCACTGCGGAGGCTGTCGGCAACGACCCGGCTCCAGCGCCGTAATAGAGAGTCGGGCCGAGCATATCGCCCTTGACCAGCACGGCATTCATGACACCATCGACATTCGCCAGCAGCCGCCCTTCAGGAATGAGCGTCGGGTGCACACGCAACTCGACGCCGGCATCGGTGCGTTTGGTGATTCCAAGATGCTTGATGCGATAACCAAGTTCACCGGCATAGGTGACGTCACGAGGCTCGATCTTTGTGATGCCCTCTGTAGAGGTCTCGTCAAATTTGAGCGGCATGCCAAATGCCAGGGAAGCCATGATCGTCAGCTTGTGCGCGGCATCGATTCCCTCCACGTCGAAGGTGGGATCAACCTCGGCGTAACCAAGCTGCTGCGCCTCTTTCAACACATCAGCAAAATCACGTCCCTTGTCGCGCATCTCCGAGAGAATAAAATTTCCAGTGCCGTTGATGATGCCGGCAATCCACTCGATGCGGTTGGCGGAAAGTCCTTCACGCAGCGCCTTGATAATCGGAATTCCGCCGGCTACCGCAGCCTCGAAGGCGACGGTGACTCCTTTCTCGCGCGCAGCCGCAAAGATCTCTTCACCATGCGTGGCGATCAGCGCCTTGTTGGCCGTCACGACATGCTTGCCATGACGAATCGCCTCAAGAACGAATTCGCGCGCCGGTGAGTAGCCTCCAATCAGTTCCACCACGATATCGACACCGGGATCAGAGAGCACCTGTTGTGCGTCATCATAGACGCTGACATCTTCGATGCCATCCAGCAGTTTCGGATCATAATCTTTGGCTGCGGCGCAGGTGACTCGCAGCTCGCGGCCAGTGCGCCTGCTGATCTCTTCTGCATTGCGCAGCAGCACATTCAGGGTTCCACCACCGACCGTTCCCAGTCCAAGCAGACCAATATTCACTCTCTTCAACGTCATTCCTCTAGTAATTCTTGAGTGACCAACATCTTTACAGATGAGTCAGGTATTACAAGAAACTCTCTCGCTAAGACCGCCAAGGGCGCAAAGGTTTTTCTTGGCGTTCTTTGCGGTCTTTGCGAGAGAAAGTTTTTTTCATGCCTTGCCAGTCTGAGACATGGTCTCGCTATGTATCCACACCATCCTGGCGAAACATTTCACGTATGCCGCGCAACGCCTGGCGGGTTCTCTGCTCATTTTCGATCAGGCTGAAGCGCACATGATCATCCCCATGCTGGCCGAAGCCTATCCCCGGAGAGACCGCCACCCGTGCTTCACTGATCAGCTTTTTGCAAAATTCCAGTGACCCCAGATGCTGGTACTGCTGTGGGATTTTTGCCCACACGAACATGGTTGCCTTCGGTTTTTCAACCTTCCAGCCAACAGCATTCAATCCCTCGCACAGCACATCCCGCCGACACTGATACATGTTGCGAATTTCATCAACACAATCCTGCGGCCCCTCAAGCGCTGCAATTGCAGCAACCTGAATCGGCGTGAAAGTGCCGTAGTCGAGATAGGATTTTATCTGCGCCAGTGCTCCGACCAGCGTCTTGTTGCCGCACATAAAGCCGACGCGCCAGCCGGGCATATTATAACTCTTGGAGAGAGAGAAAAACTCCACTGCAATCTCATCGGCTCCGGGGACCTGAAGTATGGATGGCGCCTTGTAACCATCGAACACGATATCTGCGTAGGCGATATCATGAACCACCCAGATATTGTGTTCTTTGGCTATCTCGATGACGCGTTCAAAAAAATCGAGCTCGACGCAATGGGTTGTCGGATTTCCGGGGAAATTGATGACCAGCATTTTCGGCAGCGGCCAGGAGTCGACAATCGCATTTTTCAACTCTTCGAAGAAATCGACGTTCGGCGTCATCGGCACATGGCGCACATCCGCTCCGGAAATGACAAACCCCCAGGGATGGATAGGATAGGCGGGATTGGGTACCAGCACTGAGTCGCCCGGCCCCATGCAGGCCAGCGCCAGATGCGCCAACCCCTCCTTGGAGCCAATAGTAACAATCGCCTGGGTTTCCGCATCGAGATCCACATCAAAACGGTTCTTATACCAGTTGCAGATCGCTTTGCGCAGACGCGGTATCCCTTTTGACTGGGAATAGCGATGCGTATCCTTGCGATTCGCGGCTTCCGTCAACTTGTCGACAATATGCTGGGGGGTTGGCTGATCAGGGTTCCCCATGCCGAAATCGATGATGTCCTCACCCCGCGCCCGCGCTTCCGCCTTGAGTGCATTTACAATTGCAAATACATAGGGCGGAAGCCGCTTGATACGGCGAAATTCTCCCATTTCAGGTGTAGACACTCAAAACCTCTTGATATAATCAGCATGAAAGATGACAAACTACCGGAGTGTCCGGAAAAATTCAATCACGTAAGCGTAGAATTTGATGATTCATGAAATTTAACTTTGTACAAAACGGCGGATTCACTGTTGACAGTTATCAGCCGGGAGAGATTCAGGTCAATGGAAAACGCTATCGGCACAGCGTTATCGTCACTCCGGGAAGCTGCACACCCTGGCAAATCGAGCACATTGAAGAACTCCAATCCAGGCACTTCGGCTTCATCACTGAACATACACCGGACATCCTGTTACTGGGGACTGGTGAAACTCAGAAATTCCCGCCGATGCAGCACTACGCAGAACTTATTTCGCTCGGTATTGGAGTCGAAATCATGCATTCAGCCGCTGCGGCAAGAACCTACAATCTATTACGGGATGAAGAGAGAGACGTTATCGCAGCAATAATCGTCTAGGAGGCTGTCTCTGTGACTGTGGTATAATTAACGGCTGAGAGTGCATTGCAAAGCACCACTGTTTTCCAATTTACTCTCCATTTTTATCAGCTTTACTTACTCTGTCTCACTTAAATTTGTCTCTTAAGAGGATATATCTATGTCTAAGAAGCACCCCGTTGTTGCAGTGACCGGATCTTCAGGCGCCGGCACTACCACCGTCAAACGCGCTTTCGAACATATTTTTGAGCGTGAAAACATCAAACCTGCCGTTGTTGAAGGTGACAGTTTCCACCGCTACGACCGTGCAGAGATGAAGGTAAAAATGGAAGAGAATCATCTCAGCCATTTCGGCCCCGAGGCCAATCGCTTCGACAAGATCGAAGAGCTTTTCAAGGTTTATGGAAAAACCGGCGGTGGTAACAAGCGCTACTATCTTCACAGCGTCGAAGAAGCCGCCGAGCACAATGAACGTCTTGGCATTGATAAAAACCCAGGTGAATTCACACCCTGGGAAGAGATTCCTGCCGGCACAGACCTGCTTTTTTATGAAGGCCTGCATGGGCTGGTCAAGACGGATGAACACGACCCTTCAAAACATGTTGACCTGGGCATTGGCGTCGTGCCTATCGTCAATCTCGAATGGATTCAGAAAATTCACCGTGATGCCGCCGAGCGTGGATACTCTGCCGAGGCAACTGTCGATACCATCCTGCGTCGTATGCCGGATTACATCAATCACATCACCCCGCAGTTTTCACGTACTGACATCAACTTTCAGCGTGTACCGACTGTGGATACATCGCATCCTTTTATCACACGCGACATCCCGACGCCTGATGAGAGCTTCGTGGTCATCCGCTTTGCAGACCCACAGAAATTCAAGATTCATTTCCCCTCTCTGCTCGCCATGATCTCTGACTCGTTCATGTCGCGGCGCAACTCGATCGTCGTACCCGGCGGAAAAATGGGATTCGCCATGGAGATCATCCTGGCTCCCGTCATTGAGCATATGATGGAAAAAGCACATTAAGTGCTTTTGACATTTGCATATAAAAAGGCGGCTGAGATGCCGCCTTTTTTGTGGTCATTTTTAACGGGACCAAGCCTCAGACTGACGAGGCATGGAAAAAATAATTATCTCTCGCAAAGCTTCCGCGTCCTGCTTACGCCCCTGACCTTCTACATCCATGTAGGCCAAGTTCGCCAAGAAAAACCTTTGCGGTCTTGGCGTCTTGGCGAGAGTCATCATCAAAATTCCCCCTATTTGAAAAGATGTTGGCCACTCAAGGATTATAGTTCTGCTTATCCAACGCCGCCCTGATCTGCCGCTCGATTCCCTGCACATCGAGTCCTGCCTCCTGCAACTGCTGCTGCTGCGTCGCCTGTTCGATGAAGCGGTCGGGCAATCCCAACTGCAGCAACCTGCTGCTGATTCCCGCACTGTTGAGGCATTCAGCAACTGCAGAGCCCGCCCCGCCCTGCACCATGTTCTCCTCAATAGTGACCAGCAGCTGATGCGATGATGCCAATTCTTTAATCAGCGCCTCGTCCAGCGGCTTGACGAAACGCATATTGGCAACGCTCGCATTGAGCGTCTGCGCCACCAGCAACGCCACGGCCACCATGCTTCCGAATGCCAGAATAGCAACCTGCTCTCCCCGGCGCACCACCTCGCCCCGACCCAGCGGCAGGGTTTCCAGTGCTTCAGCCTCGATCGTCCCCGGACCGCTGCCGCGGGGATATCGAACCAACGCCGGCCCCGCATATTCATAGGCGCTCTGCAGCATGCGGCGGCACTCGGCCTCATCCGCAGGCGCCATGACAACCAGGTTCGGCACTGTTCTGCAGAAACTCAGGTCGAAAACACCGGCATGCGTCGCACCATCGGCCCCGACTTCTCCCGCCCTGTCGACAGCAAATGTGACATCCAGATTTTGCAGTGCAATGTCATGGATCAGCTGATCATAGGCGCGCTGCAGGAAGGTCGAATAGATGGCAACGACGGGTTTTAGACCTTCACATGCCATGCCGGCGGCAAACGTCAGCGCATGCTGCTCGGCAATACCGACATCGTGGTAATGCTGTGGAAACTCTGCGGCAAAGGCCACCAGGCCGGAACCCTCGCACATTGCCGGAGTCACAGCATGCAGGCGCTCGTCACTGCGTGCAGCAGCACAGATCCAGTCGCTGAATACACCTGTATAGCTCTTGCCAGCTGTGCTTTTTTCAAGCTTTCCTGTAATCGGATTAAATGGCGTCACGCCATGAAATGTGACCGGCTTCTCTTCGGCGTGCTCATAGCCCCTCCCCTTCTGCGTAACGACATGCAAAAAACGGGGCCCGCTCATTTTGCGCATATTGGAGAGCGTATCCATCAGCATCGGCAAATCGTGCCCGTCAACAGGACCGATATAGTTGAAACCAAGCTCTTCCCAAAGCGTACCGGGAAGCATCATGCCTTTCATGTGCTCTTCCCAGCGATCGGCAAAATCACGCAGATTGGGAGTACGTTGCAGCACAGAGCGCCCTTTGCTTCTCACCTTGTTATAGAAACGGCTTGAGAGCACCCGCGAGAGATAGGTGCTGACGGCGCCGACAGGGTGGGAAATCGACATATCATTGTCATTCAGAATCACCAGCAGATCGATATCACTGATCGATCCGGCATGGTTCAATGCCTCGAATGACATGCCTCCGGTCAGGGCGCCGTCACCAATCACCGCGATTGCATGACGATCATCCTGCGCCTGACGGGATGCAATCGCCATACCCAGCGCGGCACTGATGGACGTGCTCGAGTGGCCGGTTCCAAAAGTGTCGTATGCTGACTCCTCACGACGAGGAAATCCTGAGAGACCCTCCTTGATGCGCAGGCGACTCATCATTCTGCGTCTGCCGGTAAGGATTTTGTGCGGGTAGGCCTGGTGCCCGACATCCCACACAATGCGGTCTTCGGGTGTCTGAAAAACAGCGTGCAATGCAACTGTCAGCTCAACGACGCCAAGCCCGGCAGCAAGATGGCCGCCGGTTCTGGAAATGCTATGAATCAGAAATTGACGCAATTCATCACATAACTGCACCAGTTGCTCATCATCGAGCTGGCGCAAATCAGCCGGATCATTGATGCTCTCCAGCAGGATAAACTCTTGTGATTGCAATGAATCTTTCACTGGTTTTTTTACGAATGATTTGACACGAATTTCGGCTATTCTACCAGTTATCATCATCTGAGGTCGCCGCTGAATCATTCAGTTATGGCAACAGAAAGCCAATAACAATCTGCATTGATTCAAATCAGAAAAATATCTCTATTAACAATAGCAGCAGCTGTGACTTTCGACTAACATCTTCACCATCTGCTTTCAAAATGTAATGGATCTCCCGCCATGATCAAAAACCCCATCATCATTGACGGCAATCATGCTGCCGCATTGATCGCCCACCAAACCAATGAAGTCATTGCCATCTATCCAATCACCCCTTCATCGCCAATGGGCGAATTCTCGGATGAATGGTCTTCCAACGGCAGGAAAAATCTGTGGGGCGCTATTCCTGAAGTGATCGAAATGCAGAGCGAAGGGGGAGCCGCCGGCACCGTGCACGGTGCGTTGCAGGCAGGCGCGCTGACCACAACATTCACCTCCTCCCAGGGGTTATTGCTGATGATCCCCAACATGTACAAGATAGCCGGCGAACTGACGCCTACGGTATTCCATGTCGCCGCCCGCTCACTGGCGGCGCAGGCATTGTCGATCTTTGGCGACCACAGCGACGTCATGGCGATACGCCCTACCGGCTTTGGCATGCTCTCATCCAACTCTGTGCAGGAGGCGCTCGACATGGCGCTGATTGCGCAGGCGGCAACCCTGGAATCTCGCATCCCGATCGTACATTTTTTCGATGGTTTCCGCACCTCCCACGAGGTCTCCAAAATCGAGAGCATCCCGGATGATACGGTGCGCGTCATGATCAATGATGATCTGGTGCAGCAGCATCGTGACAACGGCATGTCACCCGATCATCCTGTCATACGCGGCACTTCACAAAACCCGGATGTCTATTTCCAGGCGCGTGAAACTGTCAACCCCTATTATCGTAAGATGCCTGAAATCGTACAATCCTGCATGGATCGCTTTGCCGAATTGAGCGGTCGTCAATACCGGTTGTTCGAATATGTCGGCGCTGCCGATGCAGAGCAGATACTCATCCTCATGGGATCCGGCTGTGAGGCCGCCCACGAAACCGTCGACCATCTGCTCGGCAAAGGTGAAAAGATCGGCATCATCAAGGTGCGTCTCTACCGGCCTTTTGCATCTGAAACCTTTTTGCAGACGATACCCGAAAGCGTGCGCCGCATTGCCGTACTGGATCGCACCAAGGAGCCTGGAGCTGATGGAGAACCCCTCTATAAAGACATCATGACGACACTCGCAGATCGTGCGATGCGTGACGGCGCCCCCATGCCGCTGGTTACCGCAGGCCGTTATGGTCTCTCATCCAAGGAGTTTACTCCGGCGATGATCAAGGGCGTTTTTGATGAACTCAAAAAAGAGCAGCCGAAAAACCACTTCACCGTCGGCATCCGCGATGACGTCACTTTCACCAACCTGGAGTGGGATGCAAGTTTTGTCACTGACGCCAATAAAAATGTGACGCGCTGTCTCTTCTATGGGCTTGGCAGTGACGGCACTGTCAGCGCCAACAAGAACAGCATCAAGATCATCGGCGAAGAGACCGATCTCTACACCCAGGGCTATTTCGTCTATGACTCCAAGAAGGCGGGAGCAGTCACGGTCTCTCATTTGCGCTTCGGTCCTGCCCCCATCCGTTCAACCTATTTGATCGGCGACAATGAGGCAGAGTTCGTCGCCTGTCATCAACCGTTCTTTCTGGAACGCTATGACATGTTGGACAAGGCGGCTCAAAACGCAGTTTTCCTGCTCAACACCCGCCACAGGCCTGATGCCATCTGGCAGAGACTGCCGCACAAGGTGCAACAGCAGATCATCGACAAAAATCTGCGCCTCTATGTGATCGATGCCTACAGCGTCGCCGAGGAGTCAGGCATGGGACGACGCATCAACACCGTCATGCAGACCTGCTTTTTTGCCATCTCCGGAATTCTCCCCAAAGATGAAGCAATCGATAAAATCAAGGTCGCCGTCGAAAAAACCTACGGCCGCAAGGGCCGCCGCATCGTCGAACGCAACTTCAAGGCCATCGACAGCGCCCTGGCGAATCTGCATGAAGTCGCTATCCCGGCAGAGACCGGCAGCAGCACTGCACCAGCAGAGAGCATTCCTGAGCGCGCTTCCGCATTCGTCAAATCGGTGACGCTCGAACTCATCGCCGAGCGCGGTGACCAACTGCCGGTCAGCCTGCTGCCGGACAACGGCACATGGCCGCTGGGAACAGCCGCCCTGGAAAAACGCAACCTGGCGCTGCAGATACCGGTTCTGGACGAAAAGCTCTGCATCCACTGCGGAAAATGCCCCTTTGTGTGCCCCCATGCGGCCATTCGCAGCAAGGCTTTTCCAGCCGACGCAGCCAGTGATGCACCTGAGAGTTTCAAACATGTCAAAATCAAGGGCCGGGAGTTCCCGGAGAATACACACATCATCTACCAGGTGGCGCCGGAAGATTGCACCGGCTGCGGTTTATGCGTCGAGATCTGCCCTGCCAAGGACAAGAGCCAGGCAAACCGCAAGGCGCTCAACATGGAACCCTATACGCCTCAACTGCGTGAGCAGGAGCGCATCAACTGGGACTATTTCCTCAAACTGCCCGAATTTGACCGCAACCAGGTCAAGTGGCGCACCATGAAGGGCTCGATGCTGGCACAGCCGCTGTTCGAGTTCTCCGGCGCCTGCGTCGGCTGCGGCGAGACCCCCTACATCAAACTGGCGACCCAGCTGTTTGGTGACCGCATGATGATCGCCAACGCCACAGGCTGCTCCTCGATCTACGGCGGCAACCTGCCGACCACACCCTATACCACCAATGAAGATGGCCGCGGCCCCACCTGGAACAACTCGCTGTTCGAGGATAATGCAGAATTTGGACTGGGCTTCCGGCTTGCTGTCGATCAGCACTGCGAACACGCGAAGATCTTATTGCAGCAGCTGCGTGGAGAGCTGGAGCAGGAGCTGGTGCAGCAGATTCTCGATGCCGACCAGTCGGATGAAGTCGGCATCTATGAACAGCGTCAGCGGGTTGCAACCCTTGTCGACGCCCTGAAAAAACTGGATAGTCCGCAGGCGCGTGAACTGCTCAGCCTGACAGACTACCTGGTAAAAAAGAGCGTGTGGATCGTCGGCGGCGACGGCTGGGCCTACGACATCGGCTTCGGCGGCCTGGATCATGCAATGGCCTCGGGACGCGATATCAATATCCTGGTGCTGGATACCGAAGTCTACTCCAACACCGGCGGTCAGGCATCCAAGGCGACGCCGCTGGGCGCTGTCGCCAAATTTGCCGCCAGCGGCAAGAGCGCGCATAAGAAGGATCTCGCCATGATCGCCATGGCCTATGAGAACGTCTATGTCGCCCATGTCGCCTTCGGCGCCAAGGATATGCAGACCCTGCGCACATTTATGGAGGCGGAAGCCTACCCCGGTCCTTCGCTGATCATCGCCTACAGCCCCTGCATCGCCCATGGCATCGATCTGAAAAACAACCTGAAGCAACAGGATCTTGCCATCAAGTCAGGTCACTGGCAGCTGTTCCGCTTCGACCCGCGTCGCGCCGATAAGGGTGAGAATCCACTGCAACTCGACTCCAAGGAGCCTTCGATTCCATTCAACGAATTTGCCGACACAGAGATCCGATTCAGCATGCTGCGGCGTTCACATCCTGAAAAGGCCGAGGAGTTTATGCGCAAGTCCGGCGAACAGGCGCGGGCGAAATTCGACCTCTACAAGCAACTTGCCGATATCGATTTTAAAAATGATGCCGTACTCACAGAACTCCCGGAGGAAGAGTGATGGATCTATCAACACAATATCTTGGACTAACACTGAAAAACCCGCTGGTGCCGTCCGCCTCGCCGCTGTCACGCCATATTGACTCTGCAAAAAGCCTCGAGGACGCCGGCGCATCGGCCCTTGTCATGTACTCGCTGTTCGAAGAGGAGATTCGCGCCGAGGATGAGCTTTTCGATACTTTCCTGAACAACCAGGACATCGGACATGCTGAAGCCGACAGCTACCGTCCCTTCCCGGACATGAATGGCTCGATCACTGACAACTACCTGGCGCAGCTGAATCAACTCAAACAGTCGCTGGATATTCCTGTCATTGCCAGCCTCAACGGCGTCTCATCAGGCGGCTGGGTCGATCACGCCCTCGAAATTCAACAAACCGGCGCAGACGCACTCGAACTCAACATCTACTATGTCGCCGCTGATATCGATGAGAGCGGCGAAGAGGTGGAGCAACGCTATATCGATACCCTCAAGGCGGTCAAATGCCGCCTCGAAATCCCGGTTATCGTCAAGATATCGCCCTACTTCAGCTCAGTCGCCAATATGGTCAGACGTCTTGAGTCTGCCGGCGCGGACGGGGTATCGTTGTTCAATCGTTTCTATCAGCCGGGGATCGACCTGGAGAGCCTCGATGTGACGCCGCAGCTGCAGCTCTCCCACTCGGGTGAATCACTGCTGGCGATGCGCTGGATCGCCATGCTGCACAACAAGGTAGATATGACCCTGGCTGCCACCGGCGGCATCCATAACGCGGACGATGCCATGCGGCTGCTGCTCGCCGGGGCGGATGTCACCCACCTGTGCGCAACCCTGCTGAAAAACTCCCCGGAGTACCTGGCAACGATTCTCGAACAGATGCAGCAATGGATGGAAGAGCGCGAGTATGAATCCGTCGAACAGCTGAAAGGTTCCGTCAGCCAGCAGCACGCTGCAGACCCGGCAGCCTACGAGCGTGCCAACTATATTGAAGTGCTGAGGAGTATGTAAGCGTTGTAATACCGCCAAGCTACCCTCTCCAGCGACAGGGAGAACCCGGGGCATGTAATAAAAAGCTGGAATAACCACTGTCCCGGCAGTAGACTCAAATTCCTCGTGGGTCAATTGTAGCCTTGTTGATCCTCTTCAGCCCTGAACAGGAGAGATAGAGTGAAAAAGTGCGTTTCTGGAAATAGAGTATTAAGTGGCATCATGGTGGCGTTATTATCCTTGATGACTCCGCTGACATCGAATGCTGCTGATACCTACAATAGTGATGACTGGGAGTACAACGCAAGCATCTATATGTGGATGCCCGGCATGAAAGGAGAGACCAACTCCGGTGCTGATTTCGATATCGATTTTGGAACCCTGCTTGATAATCTCAAGATGACATTCATGGGGGCGTTCGAAGCACGCAACGGCGACTGGTCTCTGTTCACCGATGTTATTTATTTGAATCTGGGCGGCAGTAAATCAGGCTCTGTAACCGGTGACGGGCCCTTCGGACTTCACAGGGGTCGTGATATCAATATCGGCCTGAAAAACTGGATTATCACACTGGCAGGCGGCTACAACATCGTGGATAGTGAAAAGAGCAGGCTTGATATTATCGCGGGGACAAGATATTTCTATATCGATTTAGATCTTGGTCTCAAGATTGATGTCGGTCCTGTTAGAATCTTTGATCGCTCGGTTTCCGTTTCCGATCATGTGTGGGACGCGATTATCGGTGTCAAGGGTCATGTCAATATCGACGCCAACTGGTACCTCCCCTACTATTTTGACATCGGCGCCGGAGGCTCGGACCTGACCCTGCAGGCGATGGCCGGTGTTGGCTACAAGTTTGATTGGGGTGATGTGCTGCTGACATATCGTTATCTGCACTACGACTACGACTCGGACTTTCCTTTGGCGAACCTGGACGTCAGCGGCCCGCTGCTGGGCGCAAAATTTCGCTTTTGAGTCTGCGTCGCTGCCGTTGGTTTTCCATGAATATTGGTTCATCAGCTCTCGGCGAGAAAATCCCCGCTCTGATGCTGCCACATAGCTGCGTATTTTCCCTGCCTGGCGAGCAGTTGCTGATGGGTTCCCTGCTCGATAATCCTCCCATCTTCCAGCACAATAATGCGGTCCATGCGCAGAATCGTAGAGAGGCGGTGCGCGATGACAATCGCTGTGCGGTGCTCGATCAGTTCGAAGATGGCAACCTGGATCTGCTTTTCCGTGAGCGAATCCAGCGCGCTGGTCGCCTCGTCGAGCACCACGATCGGGGCGTCTTCGAGAAACGCCCTGGCGATGGCGATTCGCTGTTTTTCACCACCGGAGAGTTTCACACCCCGTTCTCCGACCATGGTTTCAAATTGCAGCGGAAAGCTGCGAATAAATTCGAAGCTGCGGGATTTTTCAGCCACCTGCAACAGACGCTCCTCAGAAACCTCTTCGCCCAGGGTGATGTTGTCACGCACTGAGCGATGAAACAGCTCCGGCTGCTGCGGCACAAGTGATATCTGTCTGCGCAGAGAAGCCAGCGTAAAATCTCTGGCATCGTAGCCATCAAAGCTTATTCTGCCGCTTTGCGGTTCAAAGAAACGAAACAGCAGTTTCGTCAGGGAGGTTTTACCAGACCCCGAATGCCCCACCAGGGCGATCTTCTCACCTGCTTTGATATGCAGCGAGAACTTCTTAAACAGCCCTGAACATTTTTCGTCCAGACCGGCATAGTTGAAAGAGAGATTTTCAAAGCGGATGTCGCCACGCTCAATATCAATTGGTCTGGCATCGATGGAGTCCGCCTCAAAATCATCCATCTCAATAATCTCCGCCATCTCCGAAGCATCGGCCAGCGCGGTGAAAAAACTGCGGAAGTTGCGACCAAAGTCCCACAGACGATGGATCAGCAGCAGCAGAATCGACTGGAATAGCACAAATTCACCCACCTGAAAATCGCCTCCTTTCCACTTCTGGATCATCAGATAGACCAGCAGCAACTCTATGCTGAAAGTGAGTATCCCCTGCACTGCAAAGGAGACAAACATCAATATCCAGGCGATCTTTTTCTTTTTATAGACAACGTCGGAGGCCTGGTCGATTTGATGCTGCTCTCGCGCCTCCATGGCGAAGCTCTTGACAATAAATATGTTGCTGATCGCATCCGAATAGGCGCCGCCGACCTTAGAATCAGCCTCTGAAACCGCCTTGTCAAATTTCAGCTTCCACATCGAGAAGCCGACGCTCCAGGAGAGAAACAGCACAATCCAGACGAGGAAATAGAAAGCGAACTCGCGCTGTTGATGATAGAAGATGACAAACGAGATGGTGATGGCGATGAGGTTTTGCACGAACTGGAACAGAAACCAGTCCATGATGATCTCGAAGGAGCGAGAGAAGCGATTGGCCTGCTTGATCAAACTCCCCGCGAAGCGATTTTCAAAAAAATTAAATTTCTGCCGCTTGAGCACGTCGAAACAACGCTTTTCGAGCAGGTTGACCCCGCCTCCCTCAAGCGGAATGATACCGAATTCAAGCACCCGCCAGGAGATCCACATTCCCGCATAAAAAAGGGCGATCATCGAGAGGTTGTGCAGAAGCATGGTCAGCGTCGCTTCGGAAAACGGCTCGGCCAGACCATTGGCGATGTTCTTATAGAAGAGCGTTGAGAGGTAATCAAGCGACGTCGCGCTGCTCAAGGCGAACAATACCAGCAGAAAATAACCCTTTTTCTGCCACACGATGCGACTGTATTCTGTGAAAATTGTATTCATATGTTGGCATCGTTCATTTTCGTTTTACGGTTTGTCATCTCGACGCAGGAGAGATCCCGGTGCTACGTAAGTCAAGATCCCTCGTCGTTCGTACCTCACTTCCACGGGATGACAATTGATGCGCCTCGTGCCTCGACTCATCCTATGATGACTCAAGCGCACTGATTTTGAGAAGTTACCGGACTACTCCTTAGGCTGATAATACTTCACTACTCTCATTAAGAATGAAGTCGAGAAAAGTGCGCGCAACCAGCGAGAGTTTCTTGCCCTGCAGGTGGACGGCATGCCAGCGGCGTATCAGCGGAAACCCATCCACATCCAATATCACAATATGGTTGCTTGACAGTTCCAGGCGCAGGTTATGCCGCGACAACACGGAGAGACCCAGCCCGGCCATCACGCCCTGCTTGATGGCTTCGATGCTGCCCAGTTCCATGTAAGGCTCGACCTTGAGGCCGTGATCGGCAAACAGCTGCTCCACCGCCTTCCGGGTGCCTGATTCCGGTTCTCGGCTCAGAAAACGTTCCTGACTCAGTTGTTTCAGCGTGATATTGCGTGCTCCCGAGAGGGAGTGATCAGGCGACGCCACCACCACCAGTTCGTTGTCGATAAACGGGTAGGCCTGTACCGCCACTTCCCCGGGTACCTGCCCCATGATCAGCAGGTCGTCCTCGTTGGCCTTGAGACGCGTCAGAGCCTTGGTCCGGTTTGTGACCGCGAGCCGGGGTTTTACCAGGGGATATTGTGCAACAAATGCTCCAAGCAGGTGAGGCATGAAGTACTTGGCTGTGGTGATGACAGCAATGCGCAGTTCGCCCTTGACCACGCCTTCGAGTTCGGATGTAGATTCACCCAGCGCCACCATCTTGTCGAGAATCTCCTTCGCGGCGGTGTAGACATCACGTCCGGCTGCCGTGGGGTGTGCTTGTCGGCCAACCTGCTCGAGCAGTGGAAGTCCAAGGGCCTCACTGAGTTTCTTGATCTGCATGGAGACGGTGGGCTGGGTTAGATGGAGTGTTTGCGCAGCACGCGTATATCCGCCGAGGCGGACAACAGCCTCGAAGATCTGCAGTTGACGCAGGGAGACGTGTCGAATGAGGTTTTCAGAGGTTGAATAAACCATAGATAAAACTCTATGTTTTAGATAGAAACAATTGATTTCATTTATACAGATATCTCAGCATAATGTCTATGGCGCGGCAAAAGCCGCTCGTCACTTTATTTTGATCCTCTGGAGAACACCATGGCTAAAACTTATAGCGCAGGCGTAAAAGAATACCGCGAAACCTATTGGACACCGGATTACACGGTTAAAGAAACAGACATTCTGGCTTGTTTCAAAATCACCCCACAGGACGGT
>JADWMH010000307.1 GCA_015767355.1 Gammaproteobacteria bacterium | reverse complement strand
TTGGGGAGCAGCGTCCGTTCGAGATCGCTGCAGACAAGGAGTCGACAACTCATGATGGCGCCTGGACCTTGCAGGTATTGAAAAAATCGTAGTATTCGAATGCTTCAAGAATACCCGCAGCATGAGGCTGACCGGCGAAATAGATGCGTTCCTGATCCTCCAGCTGCGACAATTCCTCATGATGGCGGTTGCTCACAACCACGGCCAGTGTATTACCACGCATCATATCCTCATCGGCACCGGAACCGCCCGCCACCAGGAGATGTTCGAGGGGGATATCGAGTCGTTGTGCGACATATCGCAGTGCCTGTCCCTTGGAAGCCCGCGATGGAACAAAGTCAATGAACTGGCCGAATGAGTATTGTATGTTGGCGGTGATCTCCTTCTGCCTGGCAAGGGCGATAATCTCGTCAATAGACGGTCCCTTCTCTGGATCGTAGTACCATGAAACCTTGAACTGACTCTGCTCCCGCCTGTGTTGAAGCTCAAGACCGTGCAGGCCGGAGAACGCCCTGCGCACCCGGTTGGGATTCCAGTCATGATCGATATGATCAGCCCAGTAGTCATCTTCCGTTAATGCCCGTCCATAGTGGATGCGTGTCCCGAGGCTACTGATCAAGACATCCGGGTGTGGTATTCCGTGCTTCTTGATCATGGCCAGTGCAGAATCCAAACGGCGGCCAGTCGCAATGCCGAAAATCACACACTTGCGGTTCTCCCTCACCACCTTGGAAAAATGCTCCAGCATCTGTTGATTGCCTAGCAGATTCTGATCCAGATCGCTGAAAATGGCACGATCCCGGTAGCGAACTGCTCGCGGCGCTGGTCGTTCTCCGGGAGCAGGGACATTCCTGCCATGCAGTTTGCCGATACATGCCATGTAACTTTTGGTATGGGCCTGCCAGGTATAGTGTTGCCGCACTCCTTCGATCCCGTTTCGAGACGCCAGCGACCATGCCTCAGGATCATCTAGAAAAGTCAGCAAGGCTTTTGTAATGGCCTCTTTATCCAGCGGATCCACCAGCCTTCCATTTTGACAGTTGGCAAGAATGTCAACGGGCCCGCCATTTTCCGTTGCCACAACGGGCAGACCGCTGGCGGCAGCCTCCAGAATAGTCAGACCGAAGGGTTCGGTCAGCGCCGGATTGATGAACACGCCGCAACGCGCCGCTGCCAGGCGGTAAATCTCAGGCACCTCTTCGGCGCGGTGGCTCTTGGGCACTGCTACTCTGCCATAGAGATCATAGCTGTCGATCAGCAGCAGGATGTTGGTCAATACCGATTGAGCACCCGCTTCCATGTCACCGATGTCGTCGCGGCTGCCGGCAATAATCAACAGGTTGGCTGCCTGCTGCAGCTCACTGGATTCACCGAATACCTCCAGCAGGATAAGGATATTTTTACGTTCATCCGGCCGCGACAGGGCAAGAATGAGGGGCTTGCCGGGCTTGCTTAAAAAACGATCCAATTGTTCACCAAAGGCAACTTGCTCTCCATCGTCTGGCGGGTAAAATTGCTGCAAATCGGTGCCTGGTGGAATAACCACCATGCGTTCCGGATCATAGTAATTGTAGAGTCCGTACTGCTCCTCGATTTCATTTTGCGTGCTGGTGATCACCAGGTCGGCGTTGGCCAGCACCTCCTCCTCTGCATCGATGCGGCGCGCAATGTTGTAGGTGTGCTCGATCTCATCGCGCGACAGCCCCCGGGCCAGCAGCCGTTTGCGCTTGTCCCGGCCCAGTGAATGCCCCGTATGAATGAGTGGAACAGCCAGCAGGTTGGCAAGCCGCACCCCAACGTAGCCGGCATCGGCATAGTGACTGTGCACCAGCTCTGGCATGCGGGGCTGGTCGTTGAGCCAATTGACCAGGTTGTCCGTGAAGCTGTCAAGATGGTCCCACAGCTGCTCCTTTGGAAGATATTCGTCCGGTCCGGCATCGATGCGGATGATGCGCATTTTGTCTGACAGGGTCTCGACAG
>JADWMH010000124.1 GCA_015767355.1 Gammaproteobacteria bacterium | reverse complement strand
AAGTGGTGCGTGACCACAAGGACAACTGCATCATCATCTGCTCCATCGAAAACCTTGATCCCATGGGGGTGCACACCGGTGACTCCATTACCGTCGCTCCTGCGCAGACGCTGACAGACAAGGAGTATCAGATCATGCGCAACGCCTCGCTGGCGGTGCTGCGTGAGATCGGCGTCGATACCGGCGGTTCCAACGTGCAGTTTGCGATCAATCCGGAAGATGGACACATGATCATCATCGAGATGAATCCGCGTGTCTCCCGCTCTTCGGCGCTGGCTTCCAAGGCGACCGGTTTTCCAATCGCCAAGGTGGCGGCGAAACTGGCAGTGGGTTTTACGCTGGATGAACTGCGCAACGAGATCACCGGCGGTGTCACACCGGCATCCTTTGAGCCGGCAATCGACTATGTCGTCACCAAGATACCGCGTTTTGCCTTCGAGAAATTTCCCAGGGCTGATTCGCGTCTCACCACGCAGATGAAATCCGTGGGCGAGGTGATGGCGATCGGGCGCACCTTCCAGGAGTCGCTGCAAAAGGCGATGCGTGGACTTGAAATAGACAGAAGCGGCTTTGACGAGGTGTGCGAAGCTGGTACCTCAGATGATGTTATCAAACAGCTGAAAAATGAGCTGCGTCAGGCCGGTCCTGACCGCCTGTGGTTCGTTGGCGATGCCTTTCGCAAAGGGCTCTCTCTTGAGGAGGTCTTTGAGATTACCAAAATCGATCCCTGGTTCCTGATACAGATCGAAGACCTGATCACAACCGAGGAGCAACTGCGCACCATCTCACTTGCACAGATCGACGCCGATCAAATGCTGAAGATCAAGCGCAGGGGATTCTCTGATATTCGCCTTGCAGCGCTGCTCGGTGTCAAAGAGGCCGAGGTGCGTGATCATCGCCACAATCTCGATATCCGTCCTGTCTACAAGCGTGTTGACAGCTGTGCGGCAGAGTTTGCCTCGAACACGGCCTACATGTACTCAACCTATGAGGAGGAGTGCGAGGCGCGCCCGGACGAGACAAAAAAGATCATGGTGCTTGGCGGCGGCCCGAATCGCATCGGACAGGGTATCGAATTCGACTACTGCTGTGTGCATGCTGCTTTTGCGATGCGTGATGACGGCTACGAGACCATCATGGTCAACTGTAATCCGGAGACTGTTTCCACCGATTATGACACCTCCGATCGCCTCTATTTCGAGCCGCTGACGCTGGAGGATGTGCTGGAGGTGATCCACAAGGAGAAGCCGGTAGGGATTATCGTGCAGTATGGCGGGCAGACTCCGCTGAAGCTTGCTGCAGGGCTTGAAGAGGCGGGTGCTCCAATTATCGGCACCAGCCCCGATGCCATCGATGCAGCGGAGGATCGGGAGCGTTTTCAGCAGATGGTGCACAAGCTGGGATTGCTGCAGCCGCCAAACCGGTTGGCCACGGATCCGCAGGGTGCGGTGGAGCAGGCAAAAGAGATCGGCTATCCGCTGGTGGTGCGCCCCTCCTATGTGCTTGGCGGACGCGCAATGGAGATCGTCTATGGCGAGGAGGACCTGAAACGCTATATGCGTGAAGCCGTGCAGGTCTCGAATGATTCACCGGTGCTGCTGGATCGTTTTCTGAACGATGCCATCGAGGTCGATGTCGATGCCATCTGCGACGGCAGGGATGTGCTCATCGGCGGCATCATGGAACATATCGAGGAGGCCGGGGTGCACTCCGGGGATTCAGCCTGCTCTCTGCCTCCCTATACGCTCTCTGCAGAGATCCAGGACAGGATGCGTGAGCAGATGCGGCAGATGGCGCTGGAACTGAAAGTGGTCGGTTTGATGAATACCCAGTTTGCCATCAAGGGTGACGATATCTATCTGCTGGAGGTCAATCCACGGGCATCGCGCACGGTACCCTTTGTCTCCAAGGCAACAGGTGTGCAACTGGCCAAGATCGCCGCACGCTGCATGGCCGGCATCTCCCTTGCAGAGCAGGGAGTTGTGCGGGAGAAGATCCCCGGTTACTTTGCGGTCAAGGAGGCGGTTTTCCCCTTTATCAAATTTCCCGGTGTGGATAGCGTGCTTGGACCCGAGATGAAATCGACGGGAGAGGTGATGGGAAGCGGCAGAACCTTTGGTGAAGCATTTGCCAAAGCGCTTTCAGCCGGGGGCATGGAGCTCCCCACAGGTGGACGCGCCCTGCTGAGTGTGCGTAAAGCCGACCGCGAGCGCGCCACCGCTGTTGCCCGTTCCCTGCATGCACTGGGTTTTGAGCTCTATGCAACGCATGGGACAACTGCCGTTATTACTGCCGCAGGAGTGCCATGCACCGGAGTCAATAAAGTTGCCGAAGGACGCCCCCATGTTGTGGATATGATAAAAAATGATGAGATCAATCTCATCGTCAATACCACCGAGGGCAAGCAGGCGATTGAAGACTCGGCCGAGATTCGCAGCGCTGCACTGCTTAACAAGGTGGCCTACACCACTACCATATCCGGCGCCGAGGCCATCTGCATGGCGATGCAGCAGAGCGGCGTGATCTCGGTCAGCACTATCAAAGAGTTACACGAATCTGTAAACTAAGTTGCACTGTCGCTTCCCCCCCCTACGTCCTGTTTGAAAATATGCATGGACTTGTTGAGAAGTTTCAATCTGTCAAATGATGGATTGCATAGGTAGAAATAATGAATAAAATCCCGTTAACGGTGCGTGGTGCAGAGACTCTGCGCAACGAACTGAATGAACTGAAAACTGTAAAGCGTCCTGCTGTGATTGCGGCAATCGCCGAGGCGCGTGCGCATGGCGATCTCAAGGAGAATGCCGAATATCATGCGGCGCGTGAACAACAGGGGTTCATCGAGGGGCGCATCAAGGATATCGATGCCAAGCTCTCGCATGCCCAAATCATCGATGTGACCAGCGTTGATGCCGGTGGGCGCGTTATTTTCGGCGCGACGGTCGATGTCATCGATCTCGAATCCGATGAGGAACTGACCTATCAGATCGTTGGTGAAGATGAGGCTGATATTCAACAGGGACTGATCTCCGTCAACTCGCCGATAGCTCGTGGATTGATCGGCAAGGAGGAGGGTGACGTGGCTGAAATCAACACCCCCGGAGGCCAGCGTGAGTTCGAGGTTCTTGAAGTGCGCTACGTCTAAATAGCAGTGATGAACGAGTTGATGCTGGAAGGTTTGAAGCTGATGCTGCTGGGGATGGGCAGCGTATTCATTTTTCTGCTGATGCTGGTGATCAGTATGAAACTGATGAGCAGGCTGGCTCAGTTTCTGCAACCGGCTGAAGTCGCTCCGGCAGCGATTCACTCGCACCCTTCAACCCCGCAAGTTCCTAACCTGGTTGCCGTCATCTCGGCAGCCGTTGCCGCTTATCGCAATAAATAGTATGTCTGACAACAAACCCGGAATCACCGAAGTCGTACTGCGTGACGCGCATCAATCACTGTTTGCAACGCGCATGCGGGTGGAGGATATGCTGCCGATTGCATCAAAGCTGGACCAGGTCGGTTACTGGTCGCTGGAGAGCTGGGGCGGGGCGACATTCGATGCCTGTATCCGTTTTCTGGGTGAAGATCCCTGGGAGCGTCTGCGCCTGCTGAAGGCGGCGATGCCGAACACTCCCCAGCAGATGCTGTTGCGTGGACAGAATCTGCTGGGTTATCGCCACTACGCCGACGACGTTGTCGAGGCATTTGTCGAGCGTGCTGCCGAAACCGGCATCGATGTATTCCGCATCTTCGACGCCATGAACGATCCGCGCAATCTTGAAACGGCCGTCAGCGCAGCCCTGAAAAGCGGCAAGCACGCACAGGGAACCATCTCCTATACGACCAGCCCGGTGCATAGTGTCGAGAATTTCGTCGAGATGGGCAGGCAGCTAGAAGAGATGGGGTGTCACTCCATCTGCATCAAGGATATGGCCGGATTGTTAAATCCCTATACTGCGTCGGAGCTGGTTTCAGGTCTCAAGCAGGCTGTTTCCATCCCGCTTTCACTGCACTCCCATGCGACGACAGGCATGAGCACGGTGACAATCATCAAGGCGATCGAAGCTGGCGTCGATGTTGTCGACAGTGCAATCTCATCGATGAGCATGACCTACAGCCATTCCGCGACAGAGTCACTGGTTGCCATTCTGCAGCAGAGTGATAGGGATAGCGGGCTGGATCTGCTGCTGCTTCAGGAGATTGCCGACTATTTTCGCGAAGTGCGCAAAAAATATGCGCACTTCGAAGGATCTTTGCGTGGAGTCGATTCGCGCATTCTGAACGCGCAGGTGCCGGGCGGCATGCTCACCAATATGGAGAGCCAGCTGCGCGAGCAGAATGCTGTTGATCGCTTTGCCGATGTGCTGGACGAGATCCCGCGGGTGCGTGAGGATCTGGGCTTTATTCCACTGGTGACACCGACTTCGCAAATCGTCGGAACCCAGGCGGTGCTGAACGTGCTGAGCGGTGAGCGCTACAAAACGACAACCAGGGAGACCGAAGGGATCCTGCGTGGAGAGTATGGCGCATCCCCCGGTCCGCTCAACAGCGAGTTGCAGCAGCGTGTCCTGGATGGTAAAAAAGCTATCAGCTGCCGTCCCGCTGATCTGCTGAAAAATGAGATAGATACGCTCTCCAGTGAGCTCAAGCGTGTTGCTGCCGAAAAAGATATCGAGCTCTCCGACAACCTGCTCGATGATGTGCTCATCTATGCGCAGTTCCCCAAGGTTGGATTGCATTTTCTCGAAAACCGCCACAATCCGGAGGCATTCGAACCGCCGCCTGAAGAGCAGCAACAGCCTGCTGCAACACATCAGCCGGTTGCAGCAGATGCGCCTGAGTCGTATCAGATCTCTGTCAACGGCGTCAGCTACGACGTGGTAGTGGCTGCAGGTGGATCTGTAACTGATATTCAACAACAGCAGCCTGTAAAGCCTGCAGTGCCGCAAACCGCTGGTGAAGTCGTTTCTGCACCACTGACAGGGACTGTTTACAAGATCAATATTGCGCCCGGGCAGCAGGTCCATGAGGGCGATATCATCATTATTCTCGAAGCGATGAAGATGGAGACTGAAATACGCTCACCATCTTCGGGAGTCATTGACCTTGTGAATGTCCGGGAGGGTGACAAGGTGCAGGTTGGTGATCCGCTGCTGACTCTTTCCAGGTCGACCTGATGGCGGGTTTCGAGGCTCTGTGGCAATCCATGGGGATTGCCACCATCAGCTGGGGCGAGGTGCTGATGATGGCAGTGGGTGGCTTGTTGCTGTTCCTTGCGATCAAAAAAAAATTCGAACCCCTGCTGTTGCTGCCGATTGGATTTGGCGCCATTCTCAGCAATATCCCGGTGGCGGGAATTGCCGGTCCGGATGGTCTGCTGGGGATGATTTATCATGTCGGCATCGAGACAGGAGTCTTTCCGCTACTGATCTTCATGGGGGTTGGCGCGCTGACGGACTTCAGCTCCCTGATTGCGCGACCATCGACACTGCTGCTGGGCGCCGCAGCACAATTTGGCATCTTTATGACGCTGCTGGGCGCGCTGGCGCTGAACTGGCTCCCCGGGTTTGATTTCACGCTTGCAGATGCCTCGGCCATCGCCATTATCGGCGGGGCGGATGGTCCGACCGCAATTTTTCTCGCCTCCCGGCTGGCCCCCGAATTGCTCGGCGCCATTGCTGTCGCCGCCTACTCCTACATGGCGCTGGTGCCTATTATCCAGCCGCCGATCATGAAAGCCCTGACCTCGCAGGCTGAGCGCCAGGTAGTGATGAATCAACTGAGACCTGTCTCCAAACTTGAAAGAATCCTGTTTCCTTTCACGGTGCTGTTGCTGTGCATCCTGTTTCTGCCCTCCGCAGCGCCGCTCATCGGCATGTTGATGTTTGGCAATCTGCTGCGCGAAAGCGGCGTCGTGGAGCGGCTCAATAGCGCGGCGCAAAATGAGATCATCAATATCGTCACCATCCTGCTTGGACTGGCGGTAGGTTCAAAACTCTCTGCCGACAAATTCCTGACTGTCGAGACACTTGGTATTCTGGGGCTTGGCGCAGTGGCATTCTCGATTGGGACGGCGTCAGGCATCCTCATGGGAAAATTGATGCACCGCATCAGCGGCGGCAAGGTGAATCCACTGATCGGTGCTGCTGGTGTATCGGCAGTGCCCATGGCAGCCCGCGTGGTGAACAAGGTCGGTCAGGAGGCCAATGCGCATAACTACCTGCTGATGCACGCCATGGGGCCGAACGTGGCCGGCGTGATCGGCTCGGCTGTAGCCGCCGGTGTACTGCTTGCTGTCGTAGGGAACTAGTGAGATCAGGTCTCAGACTGACAAGGCATGAAAAAAACATTTTCTCTCG
>JADWMH010000123.1 GCA_015767355.1 Gammaproteobacteria bacterium | reverse complement strand
CGCAAAGAAAAACCTTTGCGGTCTTAGCGTCTTGGCGAGAGTCATTGTTGAAATCAACTCATTTGTAAAGATGTTGGCCACTCAAGGATTACAAATTTTGAAGTCAACGCAACTGGCTATGGATCAATGAGAGCATACGCCCTGAAGTCGAGGCGTCTGCCGGAGAACCATCCTCATTCATAATTGTTACGGAAGATTCAGAGGAGCTGACCTGCTGCACCTGGATCACATAGCGCTGAGCCACATCCTTGTCATCCTTTTTCCAGAATGCCATCTTTGACAGCATTCCCTCTTTTGACTGCTCCCCGTCCGGGTCATTGTAGCGAACATAGTAAGCACCGTTGGAGCGATTTCGGTCCTCAACCGTAAATCCAACACGGTTCATGGCGATGCCAACCAGCCTCCAGGTACGCGGGAAATCGCTGTACACCTGCAACCTGGGACTGCCTGATGTGGTCAGCTGAGAGAGAGGTTTGCCGCTGGAAGAGGCCGATGAAACCTGACGACTGCGCTGATCGGATGCGCCCATATAGGCCATGATCTTGTTCAGCATTATGGCCTCAAGTTCATGATCGGGCTTGCCCTGCGTCCATACCGCACGATCCGCTTCAACTTCATTGGAGCCCCACTCGCCAACCAGTTTTTCAACCATTTGAGAATGCGTCAAATAGAGTTCGGTCCTGCCCGATGAGCCGCGCTCCAGCCTTATACGGAACTGATCACGGGTTCCGGACGAATAGAGGCTGTTGAGCGTCTTGCGTACAAAATTAGTCACGAAATCAGACTTGATATCGGCCCTGTTCTCTATCCAGTCAGTGCGCATTACACCTGCTGTCGGGTCCTGCTCAACCAGAACTATCCCCATCTCCTGCCAAAAATCGATGGTCTTGCCCCACACAGCATTTGGCGTTCCCTGAATGACCAGCCAGTGCTTGTCTCCATCGTTTTGCATCTCGATTTTTGGATTCAGCGGCAGAACATCCCGTCCACCACCACTTCTGGCCTTTCTTTTGCCTGACTTGTAGGCCGAATAGGTCGTCACTGCAGGGCTCGTCCCGCCAAAGTCGACACCACCCTCCGCCATGGTATCGCTGGTAAGATCTGGAGGAATCTCCAGGTTCCCACTCGCCTGGCGCGATTTTTTATAATCAACCTTTTTGTCCGGCAGGACGTTACCTACATTCATCGACTCACAGGCAGAGAGTCCGAAAACAAGCATGCCGGCAACGACTATATGGATTGAATTTATTTTCATCATAATCACCGATTGATTCATGAATTTTGAATGACACCTGCCTGTTGCATGGCTTCACGGACAGTTTCGTGAAACTCCGCATCCAGCCATGTCAGGGGCAGGCGTATGCCGTTTCCTATACGCCCCATCTGCTGTAGCACCCACTTAACAGGGATGGGACTGCTTTGAACAAACAGACGTTCGTGCAGGAGTTGAAGAGGTTGATCAAGTCTGGCAGCGCCCTCATGGTCTCCTGCAGTGGCTGCCACCATCATTTGATGCATCAATTTCGGCGCCACATTTGAAGTCACGGAGATAACGCCATTGCCGCCATTGAGCACGAACTCTCTGGCGCTGTCATCGTTACCGCTATAGAGAGCGAAATCATCACCACAGAGACGCCGCAAGGGCGCAACTCGATCAGCACTGTCATCGGCCGCCTCTTTCAAAGCAACAATATTCTCATGTTGCGAAAGACGGACTGAGGTTTCAATTGACATATTAACAGCAGTGCGTCCAGGGACGTTATACAGCATCTGATCTATATCGACGGCATCAGCGATGGTCATGTAGTGACGATAAAGACCTTCCTGGGTCGGCTTGTTGTAATAAGGAGTGACCAGCAGGCAGGCATCGGCTCCCATCTCTGCAGCGCGCATTGTCAGGTGAACCGCCTCGCTGGTTGCATTAGCCCCGGTCCCCGCAATCACAGGAATACGCTTATTAACAAACTCGATGGTGCGGCGGATAACCTGGCAATGCTCCTCCTGTCCAAGGGTAGCAGACTCGCCGGTGGTGCCAACAGAGACAATTGCATCTGTTCCCTCCTCCACATGCCACTCAACCAGTCGATGCAGCGTCTCATAATCAACACTGCCATCCTCCTGCATGGGCGTGACGAGTGCAACAATACTTCCAGAAATCATCAACAATTTTCCACGAACATATTTTTTTGATTTTACAGTGTAGAAGTAGTGATGAACAGCTCAGAATGAAAAAACCAGCAATTCTAAATGTAGAAAGATACTCATCACGAAGGAGAAAAGAGTTTGCAGTCATCAGTATGCAGTTGGCAGCAATACGACATGTATTTCTGCAAACTACCAACTGCAGTCTGCGAACGATGCGGTTCGCCTGTAGGGTTGTTGGCGGTAGAAATTACGACATAATCGACATGACTTACTGCGAAGCCAAATAATCATTCATGATGCGGTACTGATTTTCACTCTCGTTATTGCTTGAGTCATCGTCCGCGGCAATTAGTGCACAATTTTGCGCCATACGACAGCTCATCACCACCTGCCAGGGAGGATCGGCTGCTTTGCACACTCCTTCCGGCGCTACCATGGCGGCTGATGCGCGCGCCACGAAATGCGCCGCCTGCTCCTCCCAGTTGCAATCGGCGCCGCAGCGGGTGCGGCTGTCAACCGTTGCCACCCTGGCTGCCTTGTATGCCGCAAGCAACTCATCATCAGAAGCATCACTGTTCCTTGCAACATCGACTGCATGCATCACGCGTTGATCCTTATTCAAATGCAGCACACTCCCGACAAAACCAGCGCCTATCTCACGCAGCTGCTTCAAATCCAGTTTTTTCAGCGCCTGCCTGAATTCAGTATCATTAGTGATTGTCATCATCACCTCCCCTCAAGCTGCTCTTATTCCTGATATACATGGCTATCCCGGCGGCCACACCAATCCCCGCCAGTAACAGCAGATGATCCGGCTGTGAGAACAGGTGCGTCAGGTTGGCCAGCAGGCCGCCATCAAAGAGTGCAGGATGCGCCCATGCCGCAGGGGCTGCTGTCAGCAGTGTGGTGGAAAGAATAAGTCTAGCGAGACCATGTCTCAGACAGACGAGACATGAGAAAGAGATTATCTTCTCTCGCAAAGGCGCAAAGCTCGCCAAGGAAAATCTTTGCGGCCTTGGCGTCTTGGCGAGAGTCATTATTAATATTTGGCTCACTTGTAAAGATGTTGGCCACTCAACGATTCTAGATGATGGACGTCGCACGATAGCTCCTCTTACTTGATTTTGACTTTGACCAGCTCTTCACCATCAGGATCCGTCACATGCACCGCGCAGGCGATGCAGGGATCGAAGCTGTGGATGGTGCGCAAGATCTCGACCGGCTGTGCCGGATCGTACATTTCATGGTTGTCTTCGAGCGCTGCTTCATAAGCGCCAGGCTGTCCGGAGGGGTCTCTCGGCCCCGCATTCCAGGTGCTGGGAACCACTGCCTGGTAGTTGTCGATTTTCTGATCCTTGATCACTATGTAGTGGGCCAGTGCGCCTCTGGGCGCTTCCATATAGCCAACACCCCGGGCAACGGAGGGCCATGAGGATGGCTCCCACAGGGTTTCGTTGAATGTTTTTGTGTCGCCGGCGCGAATATTGGCCACCAGGTTGTCATACCAGTTTTGCATGTTATCGGCAACGATCTTGGTCTCCAGGGTGCGTGCAGCCGTGCGGCCCAGAGTGGAAAACAGCGCATCGACAGGAACATCCAGGGTTTTCAGGGTCATATCCACCAGCTCTTTAGTTTGTTCATGACCCGTGGCATATAGCATCAGCACCCGGGCGAGCGGCCCCACCTCCATGGCGTGGCCTTTCCAGCGCGGAGACTTCAGCCAGGAATATGATTGCTCCACATCCAGCTGATCGTAGGGAGGCTTGGGACCTGTGTAGTTTAAATTGGTCTCTCCATCATAGGGATGCAGACCGGCCTCCTTGCCTCCGCTGTAGTCATAATAGGAGTGGGCCACGAACTCCTGGATCTGATCCTGCGCATTCATATCCACTTCATGGATGGTGCTCAAATCCCGGTTGAGGATAGCCCCGGGTGGAATCAGGAAACTGGAAGGATCATCCATGCCGTGTTCCGGGAAGTCTCCAAAGGTGAGGAAATTCCCCAATCCTTCGCCTCTGGATGCCCAATCCTTGTAAAATCCTGCGATTGCCAGGGTGTCAGGCACATAGACCTGATCTACAAAGACCTTCATCTGCTTGATAAGCTCCTGCACCTGGGCCAGTTTCTTGGCATTGATAGCAGAGTCGGAATCCAGGTCGATGGGACTGGCTACACCGCCAACCACGAAGTTGGGATGCGGATTCTTGCCGCCGAAGATGGTATGCAGTTTGGCTGCATCGCGTTGCCAGGCCAGCGCCTCCAGGTAATGGGAGACAGCCATGAGGTTGGCTTCAGGCGGTAATTTGTAGGCAGGATGTCCCCAGTAGGCTTTGGCGAAAATGCCCAGTTGCCCACCCTCTACAAACTTCTTGAGCTTTTTCTGCATATCGGAGAAGTAGCCGGGAGAGGATTTGGGATAACTGCTGATGGACTGCGCCAGGGTTGAAGTTGCGGCGGGGTCCGCACTCAGCGCCGAGACCACATCCACCCAGTCCAGTGCATGCAGATGATAGAAGTGCATCACATGATCGTGGATATACTGGGCGCCGATCATGAGGTTGCGAATCAGCTGTGCGTTGGGCGGCACCGGGTAATTCAGAGCGTTCTCCACCGAGCGCACCGAGGCGATTCCATGCACCAGGGTGCAGACACCGCAAATGCGCTGGGCAAAGGCCCATGCATCTCTCGGGTCCCTGCCTTTCAGAATCAGCTCGATACCCCGCACCATGGTGCCCGAGGAATAGGCCCGGGCGATCCTGTTGCCCTCCATTTGCGCCTCGATGCGCAGATGTCCTTCGATACGGGTGATGGGATCTACTACAATGCGTTCGCTCATGCTCGCACTCTCTGATTAGGGTTTAATTACTCTTCGACCAGGTGATCGGCCAGCATCTCTGTCAGGCCGACGACCGGGATCTCCATCTCGTTCACTTCCAGCCCTTCCTCCAGCTGGATGCGGCAGTTGGCGCAGGCGGTCACCAGGGTATCGACATGCAACTTCTCCAGCTGTGATTTCTTGCGATTGAATGCCTTGAGCCTGATCTCTTCCGCCTCCTCGATGGCGCTGACACCGCCGCCGGCGCCGCAACACCAGTTCATTTTTCCGGAATCTTCCATCTCGACGAAATTGGTGGCGATCATCTTCAACAGGTTGCGCGGCTGTTCGATAACTCCGCCCTTGCGTACCAGTTGGCAGGGATCATGGAATGTCATACAGCTCTCTTCGATACCCTCGACTTTCAACAATCCATCAGCGCGTAGTTCATCCAGCACCTCGATGATATGTTTCACCTTGAAGGAGAATCGCCGTCCCATGAGATTCGGGCCGTCCCAGCGAATGGCTGTATAGGCGTGACCGCATTCAGGGCTGACGACTGTTTTGACCTTGAGCTTTTCGGCCGCTTCCACCACCCGGCTGACCAGCTCCCTGGCGATATCCGAAGCACCGATCTGGATGCCGGAGTTGGTCGCCTCGAAAGCTTCGGAGGAGACGGTCCAGCTCTTGCCTGCCTGCTTGAATATCCTGGCGATGGCTTCCAGATATTCCGGGAAGTTGATCACCTCCATGGAGGAGAGGATGACGAGGTAATCGACGCCCTCCTGGTCGAACGGAATCTCCAGCCCGGAATCCTCCTTGATGTTGCGCGCCTGCGCTTTCAGGGCGTGCAGCTTTACGCCCATCGGGCTGCCGATCTCCACAGCCCTGGTGGTGGCGCCTACCAGCCCTTCGGGTGCATATCCGGCGGCGGAGATGCCTTCGCGTATCTTGCGAATCATGTAGCTGATATCGTTGCCTACCGGACACACCATGCTGCAGCGCCCGCACAGGGAGCAGGCGTGATAGACCATGTCGCTCCATTCTCCCAACTCTTCGTCGGTGACTGGTTTGGAGAGGCCGATAAGCTTTTTGATGCGGCCAACCAGCGTGTACTCCTGTTCCCACAAACGGCGCATGGGCTCCAGCTTGTTGATAGGCGTATAGGCAGGATCGCCGGTTTCGGTGTAGAAGAGACAGGCATCGGCGCACATGCCGCAGTGTACGCAGCTGCTGAAATAGGCTGCGGTCGGCGCGTCTATCTGCTCTTTGAGGATTTGTACACCACGCTGTAGTGTTGCCTTGCTCATGATGCGACTCCTTTCTCTCCGGCCATCATGCCGGTGTACCAGCGGGAGATGAACAGGGTGAATGCATGGGTGAGTTT
>JADWMH010000306.1 GCA_015767355.1 Gammaproteobacteria bacterium | reverse complement strand
GATGCGATTCAGTGAATCCTGGTTAAGAGAGTGGGTCAATCCTGATGTCGGGACGGATGACCTGTCACATCGTCTCAGCATGGCGGGCCTCGAAGTCGAGAGTGTCGAACCCGCGGCGTCGCAGTTTAGCGGCGTGCTTGTTGGCGAAGTCATCAGTGTCGATCCTCACCCGGATGCCGACAAACTCAATGTGACGCGTGTCAACACCGGTGCGGACGAGACTCTGCAGATCGTGTGCGGCGCAAAAAATGTTGCTGCCGGCATGCGTGTTCCGGTAGCGACCGTCGGCGCCATCCTGCCGGGTGATTTCAGGATCACCAGGGCAAAACTGCGCGGTGTGGAGTCGCTGGGAATGATCTGTTCGGCCTCGGAGCTTGGGCTGGCCGACTCATCTGAAGGTATCATGCCGCTGCCGCAGGACGCACCCGTTGGAGAGAATTTTCGGCGCTATCTGGATCTCGACGATAACTGCATCGAAGTTGATCTGACGCCGGATCGCGGTGACTGTCTGAGCCTGATGGGGGTTGCGCGCGACGTCTCGGCAATTTTTGGCTGTGATCTGCATGAAACCACTGTTGCCGATGCCCCCGTAACGACTGACAGCAGCATCGGGGTGGCGCTGCGTGCGCCGCAAGCCTGCCCCGGCTATCTGTGCCGTATCGTCAAGGGATTCGATCCCTCTGCTGAAACACCTTTGTGGATGCAGGAGCGCCTGCGCCGGGGCGGCATGCGATCTCTCGGCGTGGTTGTCGACGTCACCAATTATGTGCTGTTGGAGCTGGGTCAGCCGATGCATGGCTTCGATCTCGACAAACTCAACGGCGGCATCACAGTGCGAATGGCTAATGAAGGCGAGAAGCTCGAACTGCTCGATGGTGGTGAGGCGACCCTGAATGTGGAGACGCTGGTAATTGCCGATGATGACAAAGCGCTGGCTATGGCGGGCATCATGGGCGGTGCAGCCACCGGCGTAACCCAAACAACAAAGGATGTATTGCTTGAAAGCGCCTTTTTCGAACCTTTGGCAATCAGTGGAAAGGCGCGCTCCTACGGTCTGCACACCGACTCATCGCATCGCTTTGAGCGCGGTGTTGATCCTGCCCTGCAGCGCAGGGCGATGCAGCGCGCCACTACATTGCTGCTTGAGATCGCCGGCGGCTCTGCGGGATCAATCATCGAAGCCCGGGCTGAAAATTTCTCTGTAGAAGGTGAAGTGATTCATCTTCGCCGTTCGCGCATTGAGCGTCTGCTGGGCGTTGCCATCGATGATGAGGCTGTCTCTTCATCTCTGCAGCGTCTCGGTATGTCGCTCGATACGTGTGATGACGGCTGGATGGTGACGCCGCCAAGCTGGCGTTTTGACGTTTCGATCGAGGCTGATTTGATCGAGGAGGTTGGACGCATCTATGGTTACGACAATATTCCGCAAACGCACGGCCATCTCTCACTGACCATGCACTTGCCGCCGGAGGCGGGCTTCAGTCTTGAGCTAGCCAGAAATTTGCTCAATGCCAGGGAGTATCAGGAGGTCATTACCTACAGTTTCATCTCGGCAGATGCAGCCAGGCATCTCGACCCGCATGGTGAGCAGATTACGCTGGCCAATCCGATTTCGGCCGATATGTCAGTCATGCGCCCGTCACTCTGGGGCGGATTGCTGGAGACGGCGAGACATAATCAGGCGCGCCAGCAGGAGCGCATCCGCTTACTTGAGTCTGGATTGAGATTTAATCTGCAAGACAATGAAATAAAACAAGAAAAATGCTTATCCGGTATGTTGTTGGGCGGACGCACCGCTGAACAGTGGGGAGAAGCAGCGGAAGCCGCCGATTTTTTCGATCTCAAGGGTGATGTCGAATCGCTGTTCTCGCTGACGGGGGCATCCGATGAGTTCGACTTCGTTGCTGCACAGCATCCGGTGCTGCATCCCGGACAGACAGCGCGTATCGAGCGTAACGGAAGAACCGTCGGGTGGTTGGGTTTGCTGCATCC
>JADWMH010000305.1 GCA_015767355.1 Gammaproteobacteria bacterium | reverse complement strand
GGGGTCAGAACATCGATATCGATTGCCATCGATTTGAGCTTCAGAGCAGCGATCTGCTGATCGATCTTCTGCGGCACTCTGTGCACTTCATGAGACAACCCGGCGCCATGCTCTGCCAGCCACTCCACTGTCAATGCCTGGTTGGCAAAACTCATGTCCATCACTGTTGCAGGATGACCTTCGGCAGCAGCCAGATTCACCAGGCGCCCTTCCGCCAGCAGGCGTATTCGCCTGCCATCCTGCAGTTTGTATTCATCCACCGAGGGACGCGGTCGATGTTTGCCAACAGCCAGTTTTTCCAGGGCCGGGATATTGATTTCGACATTGAAGTGCCCGGAATTGGCGATCACACAACCATCCTTCATCACCTCGAAATGGGAATTGTCAAGAATATGTTTGTCACCCGTGGCGGTAATGACGAAATCGGAGATTGCCGAGGCTGCCATCAGTGGCATCACCTGGAAACCATCCATCGCCGCCTCCAGCGCCCGCAATGGTTCCACCTCGCACACAATCACCTTCGCTCCCATACCGCGGGCGCGCATGGCAATTCCCCGTCCGCACCATCCATAACCTGCCACGCTAAAATTTTTCCCAGCCAGCAGGATGTTGGTAGCACGTATCACGCCGTCCAACGTACTCTGACCGGTGCCGTAGCGGTTATCAAACAGATGTTTGGTCATGGCGTCATTGACAGCGACAACTGGAACTTCGAGTGCGGCATCGGCTGCCATGGCGCGCAGGCGGATTACCCCCGTGGTGGTCTCTTCGGTGCTGCCCAGGATGTTTGCCAGCAGCTCTCTGCGATGTAGATGCATTTCACTGACAAGATCGGCGCCGTCGTCAAGCGTAATCACCGGATTATGATCCAGGGCGCGGTGAATATGGCGATAATAACGCTCGTTATCCTCACCACGCACTGCAAACACCGGAATCTGATATTCGTTGGCCAGGGCAGCGGCGACATCATCCTGGGTGCTCAACGGATTGCTGGCGCAGAGCACCACGTCGGCGCCTCCCGCCTGCAAGGTGCGTGCGAGATTGGCGGTCTCGGTGGTGATATGCAGGCAACCGGAGATACGCAACCCCTGCAGGGGCATCTCTGTCGCAAAACGCTCACTGATGCCGCGCAGCACGGGCATCTCGTCGAATGCCCAGTTAATTCGCTCCACACCTTTACCGGCAAGATTCAGATTTGCGATATCACAGGAGAGCGTCATTGAGACCTCTTGATAGATGCAACCATTACAATCTTGCAGGAATGGCTGCAGACGAATTCAGTAACTGACAGAATCTCATGACAGCTGTAATTCAACGAATCCTTGGCACGAAAATCTCGATCATCCCGGGGTTCTGTCTGCGGCGCATCGATTGCATGTCAGCATCCATGGGCAAGTCTATCCATTGCGAAAAATGCCCTGATTGCATGAGCCGCACCCCTCCGGATTGATCTTGTTGAACGTTAAGACTGCTGATGGTGATGCGTCTGCCTTCAACATGGATGTTGACCTGGTCAGCATTTCGTCCCATTGATGCAATCCGGATGTGATAGCCATCAGGTGCAGAGAAATGCTGAATCTGAAAGCCGGTGGATAGCTGTGAATTGCTGCTCCATTGCTGGTAGTTCTGTGGAGCCTGCGGATATTGTGACCAGGTAGACCAGGATGACCACGCTGTCGCATTGTGCATTGCAGATAATATCAGCAGCATGCTGACTAACAGAGATGATTTTTTCATAATGACTCCTCCTGTTTGAAGAATGTAGATAATTCCACATATCGCAGTATAGACGATGGCTGCGAAAAATCACCTCATCCTATTCAACTCTCAACAGGAGTCTTCAATACCCGGGCTGCGTAACTCGTTTTACTGCCCCATAAACAATGTAGCAGCAAGGCAATTATCGAACCGATAGTGGCATAGGCCATATCTTTTTGTGCGTCCCAGATATCCCCCTGGGTCCCCAGGTAAGCCACTCCCAGATCACCACCG
>JADWMH010000122.1 GCA_015767355.1 Gammaproteobacteria bacterium | reverse complement strand
CGCCTGGTTGAGCAGTTCCAGCCTGCGCACAGCGTTGCAACGATTCTCCAAGTATATGCGCATGCTCACAGAGGGGGCTGCTTTCGAAATTGAAGAGGCAAGTGACGGGCTTTCCGTTGTGTTGCACTACAACTCCATATCCCGACAACAGCCAACGCGGACCGATTCAGTCATGGCCATACTGGTTGCCATGTGCCGGGCCAACTATGGACCTGAATTCAACCCTGCATCTGTTTCCTTAACCCATCCGGCCCCTGATTGTTCAGGCAAATTTTACGAACTCTTCCGCTGCCCGGTCAACTTTGATGCCCCCGACAACAAATTCACGCTGACGCTGGAGTCTGCAGACAAACATCTGCAGGGATCCAACCCATTGCTGTCAACGTTGCACGACCAGTATATGATCAACTACCTGTCTCAACTGGATAAAACCAAGATCCAGGAGAGGGTCAGAGCAGCGATTATTGAACAGTTGCCCGACGGAAACATCAATGACCACAAGGTCGCGGATGCTCTCTATATGAATGTCAGAACCCTGCAGAGAAGGCTGCAGAAAGAGCAGACGACCTTCAAGACCCAGTTGAACAGCGTACGCCAGGAGCTGGCGGATCGCTATATTCGCGACAGCAGCAAAGGTCTCGCTGAAATTTCCTATCTGCTCGGCTTCTCCGAGATGAGTTCCTTCTCCAGAGCGTTCAAACGCTGGACCGGAGAGACACCATCCCACTACAGAGAGAGATAGCGCGGTCGTCAATGACTGCTGAATCCATCACCCGCCTCCATGATCTGACGCCCCCGCAAAAACCCGGTGAAAAACTGGAGCTGGGAGCTGTGCGCGGCTGCGCCTCGTCGCTGCTGCTTGCACAGGTGCTCAAAAATCACCGTGGAGTGATCGTTGCCATCACCGATGATGTGCAGCAGGCGCTGCGTCTGCAGCAGGAGATGCGCTTTTTCGCAGCGGGGGAACACGGCCATATCCTCACCCTGCCCGACTGGGAGACCCTGCCCTACGACATCTTCTCACCACTGCCGGAGCTGGTGTCACAGCGCCTGAGTGTACTGCACCAGCTGCAGCATCTGAAAGAGGGCATGCTCATCGTCCCCGTTACTACCCTGATGCAGCGTCTGGCGCCGCCGGGCTATGTTCAGCAGCAGTCGCTGATGCTTGAAAAAGGCCAGCTGCTCGATCTTGAAGAGATGCGCCAACAGCTGGAGCAGAGCGGTTATCGTTGTGTTTCGCAAGTGTTTGAACACGGTGAGTTTGCAGTGCGCGGTTCGCTGCTCGACCTGTTCCCGATGGGCAGCCGGAACCCCTACCGCATCGACCTGTTTGATGACGAAATTGACTCGATTCGCACCTTTGATAGTGAAACCCAGCGAACCCTGGAGAAGATCGATGCCATTCACATGCTGCCGGGACGCGAATTCCCTACCGATGAGGCAGCCATCAGCCGATTTCGTCAGCGTTATCGGCAGACCTTTGACCAGAACCCGAACAACAGCCTGATCTATACCGAGGTCAGCAATGGCAACATGCCCGGCGGCATCGAGTACTACCTGCCGCTCTTTTTTGACGTCACCGCAACTCTCTTCGATTATCTGCCGAAGCAGACGCTTGCCATCTACCAGGCAGATCTTGCCGACAAGGCGGAGCAGTTTGCCGACACCGTTGCGCAGCGCTTTGAACAACGCAGACATGATGCAGAGCGCCCGCTGCTGCCGCCTGCGAGTCTCTATCTTGACGCTGATGCGCTGCGAGCCGCACTGAAGCCCCTGCCGGGAATCATGTGGCAGGCAACGCAACTGCATGAGCGGCGTAAAGGCTTCACTGCCTTTGACAACCTCGACTGCAAAGCGCTGCCGCCACTGGGATTCAATGCCCGTGCGGAGCATCCTGCCGGGCTGCTGGAAAAATTCCTGTCAGGTTTCTCCGGACGCGCGCTGTTCACCGCTGAGAGCGCCGGCAGGCGTGAACACCTGCTGGAGAGTCTCGCCGGCTTCCGCCTGCGTCCGAAGATCGCAGAAAGCTGGCAGGCATTCACCCATGGCAGTGAAACTCCCTGCCTCAGCGTGGCGCCTGTGGAGAGCGGCGTTGTTATCGATGACATCGCCATCATCCCTGAAACCGCGCTGCTTGGCGAACGGGTTCGACAGCCTCGCCATCGTAAACGCAAAACGGACGCCGAACAGATCATTCGCAACCTCACCGAGCTGCATGAAGGTGCTCCGGTAGTGCATGAAGAGCACGGCGTGGGACGCTTTATCGGACTGCAGAGCATCGATGTAGGCGATGAGAGCCAGGAGTTTCTGGCGCTCGAATATGCCGGCCATGACAAGCTCTATGTACCGGTCTCTTCGCTGCAGCTGATCAGCCGCTACTCGGGCGCATCACCGGAACATGCGCCGCTGCATAAGCTGGGAAGCGGGCAGTGGGAGAAAGCCAGGAGCAAAGCGGCAAAGCGCGCCTTTGACGTTGCCGCCGAGCTGCTGGAGATCTATGCGCGGCGCGAAGCGGCGCAGGGTTTTGCCTTTCCGCCTGCCGGAGACGACTACAATACCTTCGCCGATGCCTTTGAGTTTGAGGAGACGGATGACCAGGCGAATGCCATCGATGCCGTTCTGGCGGATATGCAGTCGCCCCGCCCCATGGATCGCGTCGTCTGCGGTGATGTCGGGTTCGGCAAGACAGAGGTTGCCATGCGCGCCACCTTTCAGTCTGTCATCCAGGGCAAGCAGGCAGCCATCCTGGTTCCCACGACGCTGCTGGCGCAGCAGCACTTCACCAATTTTGAGGACCGCTTTGCCGACTGGCCGGTGAAGATCGCCGGTCTCTCGCGCTTTCAAACCGCCAAAGAGCAGAGAGAGACTCTCAAGGGCGCTGCAGATGGCAGCGTCGACCTCATCATCGGCACCCATGCATTGCTGAGGCCATCGATCAAGTTCAAAAACCTGGGACTGGTCATCATCGATGAAGAGCATCGCTTCGGGGTGCGCCATAAAGAGCGCCTCAAATCCCTGCGCTCCGAAGTCGATATGCTGACGCTCACTGCCACACCAATTCCACGCACCCTGAATATGGCCATGTCGGGTCTGCGCGACCTCTCCATCATCGCCACGCCCCCCTCTGCCCGTCACCCCATCAAGACCTTTATCAGCCAGTGGAACGATTCGACCATTCAGGAGGCGATCACGCGTGAAACCAGTCGCGGCGGACAGGTCTACCTGCTGCACAACGAAGTCAGCACCATCGACAACATGGCGGAACGCATGCATAAACTGCTGCCGGATCATCGCATCGAAATTGCCCATGGACAGATGCGCGAACGCGACCTGGAGCGGGTCATGCGCGATTTCTACCACCAGCGCTTCCAGGTGCTGGTATGCACCACCATCATCGAATCCGGCATCGACGTTCCCACCGCCAATACCATTATCATCAACCGCGCCGATAAATTGGGTCTGGCGCAGTTGCATCAGCTGCGCGGCCGTGTGGGACGCTCCCATCACCGCGCCTACGCCTACCTGATTACACCCCCGCCGAAAGCGATGACGGCAGATGCGCGCAAGCGCCTCGAGGCGATCGAGGGACTCGAGGACCTTGGCGCAGGTTTTACCCTCGCCACCCATGATCTTGAAATTCGCGGCGCGGGTGAGCTGCTCGGTGATGAACAGAGCGGTCAGATCAACGAAGTGGGTTATGCACTCTATAGTGACTTGCTGGAACGCGCCGTGAGGGCAATCAGGAGCGGTCAGCAGCCACGCCTCGACCGGCCGCTGACGCATGGCGCAGAGGTAGATCTCGGCATCCCCGCTCTAATCCCCTCCGACTATCTGCCCGACGTGCATACCAGGCTGGTGCTCTACAAACGCATAGCAGGCGCTGAGGACGCCGGGGAGTTGCGGGAGCTGCAAGTCGAGATGATCGACCGCTTTGGCCTGCTCCCGGATGCGCTGAAAAATCTGTTTGCCACCACCCGCATCAAGCTGCGCATCCAGCAGATGGGCATCAATAAACTGGATGTCGGCCATGCCAGCGGGTTTCTGCAATTCAGTGACGAACCGGAAATTGATTTTGCAACCATCATCAAGCTGATCCAGACCCATCCTGATGAATACCGCCTTGACGGACAGGAGAAGCTGCGTTTCTACGGTGATTTCGAAGAGCCTGAAACCCGCATTGCCAAGGTGGAGAGCGTACTGTCAAAGATTGCGGGGAAATAAGGGGACTTTTTAACCACGAAAGTCACGAAAAGCACGAAAATAAGCAGCATGGATGCTTATCTGAGGTTAAACATTCTTATCAGAGCAGCATTGTCATTTCGACCAAAGGGAGAAATCTTGAGTTGCTGGTAGATAATAAAGATCTCTCACATTCGTTCGAGATGACAAGTGCAAGGCGTCAATAAGCTTGCGCATTGCGCCGCATGTCTATCCGCATCCACTGCACTCCGCGCTGATCCCGATGCAATGCGTTTCGCCTACATGGATGTAGGTGAGGGGCGTGAGCAGGACGCGGAAGCTTCACTTATTGCACCCTACGGCCTGTGCTCATCTGTGGTTCACTCTTCCGTCACCCCGAATATGGTGGTAAAAAAACGAAAGGTAAAAGTCCGGTCCAGTTCCGGCAGGTACATCTCCGAGATACTGCCATCCAGATAGAGCGCATTGTTACAATCGAGCTTGTCTCGAAACAGCGCGGCAAAGGTATAAAAGTTGACCGCTGTATTGGAGATGGCGAACACCACGCCCCCTGTTGAGTCGATACCAACACCATTTCTGATATTGTAGCTGTCGGACTCCTTGAAAAAGCGCGGATGCATGTTTCCGTTGAGCAGCAGAGCCGGACCTGACTGCACTGCGTCGTGCATCTTTTCGACACTCACAGAGAGCATGCTCGCATCCTCGATATGGGCGCCATTGCTGTCCACATAAAAAACCGCATTGGGTTTCATCGAGAAGTTGCCGCTGCCCTGCCCCATGTTCAGAGACCCAAGCTTCTCACCCTGTTCGACATAGAGTCCCAGTGGTGTATATTCCTCGGAGTAGATGCCGCCATTGGTTGCAAACAACAGCTTTTTACCCTGCTCCTGGAGTGACAGTCTGAGCCTGCCAATCGTCTTGTATGGATCGCCATGCTCATCCTTCCAGTAGAAACGCAGCTTCGACACCTCATCGGCATCCAGCCTGTATACATCGAAAGTGCCGTCCTCGAAGCTGATTTGCTGCGCTTCGGATGCATGCACAGAAAAAGAGGCCGCCGCGAACAGCAATCCACACACCGCTAACCATGTAATGGGACATAGGATGCTGCTGAGCTTGCGAAGCTTCCGCGTCCTGCTCACGCCCCTCACCTACATCCCTGCAGGCGAAGCGCATCAGTCGCAGCCGATGCGCTTCGTTCCTCAACACATCCTGTAACAGCGACAAGCCTTTTCGTAAAATTTACATCTCTGTTAATAGTAACAAAATGCACGATGCTTGCGATGCGAGTAAAAAATTTCATGTGATCAGGAAGCACAACAAACACAGGCAGGATCCTTTCGCAGCTTCAAACGGTTAAAAACTCCATTGAGGCCATCGAACAGCAGCAGCTGACCCGTGAGCGGAGCACCGGCGCCGCTGATCAGTTTCACCGCTTCAAGCGCCTGCAGGGTTCCGATCACACCCACAACCGGGGAGAGCACTCCCTCTACAGAACAGGTTTCAGCAAAACCCTCGTCAGGGAAGAGGCAGCGGTAGCAGGGACTGTCAGATTTTCCAGGCTCGATCGTCAACAACTGTCCTTCGAAGCGAATGGCGGCGCCGGACACCAAAGATGTCTTGCTTGCGACACAGGCGTCATTCACAGCAAAGCGGGTTTCAAAATTATCACTGCAGTCGAGCACGACGTCGGCAAGACCGATCTGACACATCAACTCATCATCGCTCAACTGCCAATCGATCGCCGTGACCCGAACGGAAGAGTTGATCTCATTGAGAGTCTGTCGTGCGGAATCGGCCTTGGGCTCTCCAATGGCCGCCTCGCGATGGATGATCTGACGCTGCAGATTGGAGAGCTCGACCCGGTCAAAGTCACTGATCACCAGGTGGCCGACACCAGCAGAGGCAAGATAGAACGCCGCAGGCGATCCCAGCCCGCCCATACCAATGATCAGCACCCGCGCATCACGCAGCCTCTGCTGTCCTTCGAGGCCGATCTGCGGAAGTTTTATCTGGCGGCTGTAGCGCTCGTTAAAATTGTTATCACTCTCGTTCATGCAAGCAAGGATAACGCAAACAAAAAAAACCGGCCATCAAATGATGACCGGTATGGAGTCTGAACAAGCTGCTGAGCAACCATTCAGAAAAACAGAGGTCCATCCCACTAGAATCCTTGAGTGGCCGACATCTTTACAAATGAGTCAAATTTTAATAATGACTCTCGCCAAGACGCCAAGACCGCAAAGGTTTTTCTTGGCGAGCT
>JADWMH010000121.1 GCA_015767355.1 Gammaproteobacteria bacterium | reverse complement strand
CGGCTGCCACACAGCGGGATCTTTAGTATTGTTGTCGATCACCAGAACCTCAAAGTTCGGGTAATCGAGCACTGCCAATGCATCCAGCGTCTGCTTCAGCATTTGCGGCGGCTCATCATAGGCCGGCACATGAACCGAAACCATCGGCAACTGCGCATCTGTCACCACATCTGTGTGTGCTTCGCGGCGTGACTCCCCCAGCCACAGAGCCTCCGCCCACTCATGCGCCTCGGCCAGCAGCACCACAATCACTCCCAGTGCAAACAGGAACAGCACCACGCCCACAGCCAGTGTCGCGGGCGTCATATATTGCTGGAAAAACTGATAGACCATCCACACTGCAAAAGTGGTGATGGCAAAAGTGATCAGCGCCAGAAAGCCGCGGCCACGGGATCTCAAACCGCTGCTGTCGCGGAACAGCAAGGCGAGCAGTAGAATTGCAATGCCGATGGCAATGGCTGACAGTCCCCGCCATTGGGGGATCATCACCACCGGTTGTACGAAATCGAACTTGGGATCCCGCTCAGTATTGTAGACTCCCCAATGCGTCCCCGCCTCGCCCTCCAGCTCCCGCTTCCACAGCTGATCGAAGGCCTCCATAATATAGTAGGCATATCCTTCCTTTTCGGCAGCATCGAGGAAGCGGCGTAAAAATATTGCCTGATTTGCCTGGCTGGCCACGGCGCCCTGCCGGGTGCGGCCATTGCTCGGCCAGCCCACTTCTGCAATCACAATCTCCCTGGTGGGATAAGCCTTTTGCAACTCTTTATAGCGCATGTTGACATAATCGACGGCGCTGTCGACCGGAATCCCCTCCCAGTACGGCAGCAGATGCACCGCAATGAAATCGACATTCGCCGCCAGTTCGGGGTATTCCAGCCAGATATGCCAGGGTTCGGCCAGACTGACCGGAGCCCACACCTCTTTTTTTACCTGCTTTATATAGGCGATCATCTGTTCGACAGAGCGTTCACCACGCAGCAGCGCCTCATTGCCGACAATCACGCGCACTACCGCGCGATGACTCTCTTTATAGATACGGAGCAGCTTCTCGATCTCCTCGGCGTTGGCTGCTTCGTCATCACTGATCCAGGCCCCGAGAGTCACATTCAGGTCATAGACTCCGGCCAGTCTGGGGATCTCCGCCAGGGTAGAAGCCACGGAGTAGGTTCGAATAGCATGAACATCGCCCGACAAGAGGGCGAGATCCTCGTTGATCTCCTCAATTTTCGGGTAGGTATTCGTTGAGGGTCCGTGCTCACCACGACCGGGGGAGAAACAGAAACCATCAATTTCAGAGGGCCAGGGCGGCTCGATATCGGGCTGGTTGACCAGCGCCCACAGCAAGGCCGTGAGCCCGCCCATGAGGAGCGTAATGATAAGACTGGAGCGATTCACGAAATAATGCGCACGTTGTGGCAGCAGGAACCCATATGGCGGCTCATCGTGAAACCCTTCCACGCAATGCCTCAGTCACCTCCATACGCCCCGGATAGAAAGCGCGCTTGAGAACGGGAATGGCATTTTCAGGCTGGGCATCACCGCACATGAAGAGATCGAAAGCTGCATAATCACGCTCTGGCCATGTATGCACACTCATATGTGACTCGGCAAGCACGGCAACACCGGAAACACCGCCACTGGAGGAGAAATGATGCAGATGAATATGCAGCAGGGTTGCTCCGCAAGCTTCTACACACTGACGCATGGCATTTTCGATGCGCTTTATATCATCAAGATATTTCGCTTCCCATAAATCCAGCAACAGATGGAGACCTGCATATTCAATATCCTCACGCAGGATAAAGTGATCGTCCGGGGTCTCAATCTCAGACTCAGCAGGTGCTATTATCTGCATCATTTTAACCGTGAATCAGGCTTCCAGCTGCTGGCTTGGCCAGGCTGTCAATACGGCCTTGACCAGGGTGCCGAGTGGTATGGCGAAAAAGACACCCCAAAATCCCCATAATCCGCCGAACACCAGGATCGAGACGATGATCGCCACCGGATGCAGATTAACGACTTCCGAGAACAGCAGTGGAACCAGAACATTGCCGTCTAGCGCCTGGATAACAAAATAGGCGGCAGCCAGCCCCCCAAAGGCGCCCCCCCACCCCCACTGAAACCAGGCAACAAGCAGCACAGGCAGCGTAACGACTGCGGCGCCAATATAGGGAATAATGACAGAGAGGCCGACCAATACGCCCAGCAGCAAGGCATAGTGCAGACCGAACAGGGAAAAGGTGACATAGCCCACCGAGCCGACAATCAGAACCTCCCAGAATTTTCCGCGCACATAGTTGGCAATCTGCATATCCACATCGATCCAGACCTGATCTGCAATTCCACGATCTTTGGGGAAAAAACGCAGAAACCACTGCACAATCAGCTCTTTGTCCTTCATAAAAAAGAACACCAGCAGCGGCACAAGGATGAGATAGACAAGCAGTGTGATGATCCCGACGACGGATGCCGCCGAGGTGGAGAGGATCTTCTGGCCAGCCAGCGCAACCTCGTTTTTCATCACTGTGATCAGTCTTGTGATCTGCTCTGCAGTGACAAGATCAGGGTAGAGTTCGGGAAGCCGCATGAGGCTCTTTTGTCCGCTTGAGATCATATAGGGAAGCTGCTGAACCAGTTCCGTCAATTGACTGGACGCCAATGGCAAGACACCAAAGATGATCAATACGACGAACAGCATAAATGCAAAAAAGACAACGACAACCGTCAGCAGCCTCGGCAGGTGATAGTGCTCAAGAATGCTCACGACGCCTTCAAGCAGATAGGCGATGACCAGGCTTGCAAGCACCGGCGCCAGCATATCCCCGAAAAAAAGGATGACGGTAAACCCGACAACCAACGCCAGTATCAGCGCCACAACCCGCGGATCGGAGAATGTGCGGCGAAACCAGTCCGCGATGAGATTCATCAGACATTAATCCTGTTTAAGTTGTTTCCGGTAGGCATCATAACGCGTGGAAAACAACTCCTCAAGATCATCAATCACTTCAGTAGCCTCCCTCCCCTTCAAAACATGGGAAGACATCAGGTCTGAAGTCTCATGCAGCAGCGTCTCTTTATCCAGCATTGGATAACCGTTGGATAATCGGCGAATTGCGGCCACCACACTCTCTTTCTGCGGTCTCTCCATATTGCCAGGTAGTTGCAACTGCTGGGGCTGAGACTCTTCTTCCAGGCCGGATCGCTGTTTCAGGAATTCAGCAAATGCCATCAGAGTCTGCTGGTCTTCACTGCAGAGACTTTGATAAAGAGCTGACAATTTGCTGTTTTTTCCTCCCCCGCCCATGGGCATCGAAGGCAACATCAAGCACTCTTCTCCGACCCTGAGGATTCGCAATAATCACGCGCAAACTCCAGCAGTGTCTCCATCAGACGCAAACGAAACTTCTGCTTTTGGTGCACGAATGAGAAAGGACGATCCGGCTGAGAGTCAAAAGGTACACACACCAGAGTCCCCAACTGCAGCTCCTTCTGAATCGTAGCCCTGGATACCACGGAGACCCCCATGTCCGCTTCAACTGCTCCCTTGACGGCCTCAGGGCTTCCAAGTTCCATGGATATGTTGATGCAGGAGTCACAATCATCCATCATGCTCATAACTGCTTCACGGGTTCCGGAACCCTCTTCACGGCAGATAAAGGGGTATTTTGAAAGATCCTTGAAGGAGATGACTTTTTTCTCGGCGAGTGGATTGCCTGGTGCAGCAATTGCGACCAGCTGGTCCTTGCGGCACTCTTCGACCACCAGGTTTTTATTGGTGACAGGCGCCTCGATAACTCCAAGGTCAATAATATTGTTCTCCACCATGCGAACAATTCCCTCTGAGTTGGAGACTTTGAGGTGAATATTGACCTCCGGGTATTCCGCCTTGAAGTCACCAAGCAACGGCGGCAGCATGTATTCCGCGATGGTCGTGCTGGCGCCAATTGTGAGAGTACCGCTGGTCTCTCCTGTCATCTCCCGTACAGCATTCTCCATCTGTCCGTAGAGTTCAAAAATTTTGTCTGCATAGCCATAGACGCGTGTGCCTGCTTCAGTAAGACTGATACGGTTATGTGTACGATCAAAAAGACGCGTGTTGAAATACTCTTCCAACTGGCGTACCTGAAAGGTGACTGCGGGTTGCGTCATGTGCAGGGTTTCAGCCGCTTTGGTAAAACTCAACAAGCGGGCGACCATGTGGAATACCTGTAATCTGCGGTCAGCCATCGATGAATGCCGTTATGGTGTCAATAAATTACATTTATACCATAATTCACTCTTAAATAATATTTATAGAAGCAATATAATTGATTTAGAACAACTCTATCGGAGTTTGCCGCGTCGCTTAAACCCCTGCGAACAGCAGGTAGTGATTTCGCATCACTGTGCAGCTACCCATCGTCACCTTCCAGATCGATAGAGTGACGCCAGCGCTGCTCTTTTTTGTCAAACAGCCGCCGGCTTTCAAGCGGCCCCCAACTGCCGGCAGGGTATTCGGGAACGGCTTCATCACGACGTTGCCACTCCCTGATGACCGGGTCGACCACCCGCCACGCATATTCGACTTCGTCATAGCGCAGAAACAACGCCCGGTCGCCATCCATGACATCCAGCAGCAACTCCTCGTATGCATCAATCTTCTCCTGAAGCACCCCGCGCAGACTGGCATCGAGACTGGTCTGGCGGATATTCATGTCCAGCCCGGACTCCTTGACAGTCATCTCGATGCGCAGACACTCACATGGTTGTATGCCCAGCATGATCCAGTTCTGCTTCATCGGCCCAACTCCCAGATCACGAAAGAGCTGCTGGGGCGGATGGCGGAAACAGATCGAGATCATGGATTGGCGTTCAGCCATACGTTTTCCGGTGCGCAGATAGAAAGGCACGCCTCGCCAGCGCCAGTTGTCTATATAGAGCTTCAGCGCGGCATAGGTCTCTGTGGTGCTGTCAGCCGGCACATTCTCTTCGTGCAGATAGGAAACAACCTCTTTGCCGTCAATCACACCCTCTGCATAACGGGCGCGAAAAGCATGGGCATCGACGCTCTTTTTATTGATAGGTCGCACGGATTTAAGCACCTTGACCTTTTCATCGCGCAGGGATTCCGCCTCCATCGTTGCAGGAGGCTCCATTGCGACCAGCGTCAGCAACTGCAGCAGGTGGCTCTGTATCATGTCGCGCATAGCGCCGCTGTCGTCATAATAGGCTGCACGGCTGCCAACACCCATGCGTTCGGAGTGTGTGATTTGAACATGCTCGATGTAGTTGCGATTCCACAGCGGCTCCAGCAGTGTATTGGCAAAACGGAATACGAGCACGTTCTGCACCGTGCTTTTGCCAAGATAGTGATCGATGCGGTAGATCTGCTCCTCCTGCAGGTGTTGCGTGAGGCTCTGCTGCAACTCACAGGCGCTGTGCAAATCGTAGCCAAAAGGCTTTTCGATCACCACTCGACGCCATCCATGCTGCTGTTGCAGCAACTCAACTCCACCAAGTTTCTGCACCACCAGGCTGAAGTCAGCCGGACGAATGGACATGTAAAATGCAATATTTTGCGGCAACGATTCGAGATAGTGTTTCAGCCTGCCCCACATCGAATCATCAGAGAGATCGCCCTGAAAATAGCTGATGCGTTCGGCAAAACGGCTGAACATCTCCTCATCAAGTTGGTGACGCGCGCGTTCCTCAACCCACTGGCGAACCTCGGAGATGCATTTCTCGAGGTCCCAGGAACGTCTGCCACTGACAACGATGCGCGTTCCATGCGGAAGCTTGTTCGCCACTTCAAGGTGGTATAACGCGGGGATCAATTTCAGGCGCGAGAGGTTTCCTGTTGCGCCGAAAATAACATAGGTACAGGCTTCGCTCATTGAGAGTACTCACTATTGCTCAAAAATGGAGGCATCAGCATGATTCGGAATGATTGCTGCTCGTATGGGCGGTAACTATATCACTATCCATCCCATAGATTGATTCAGTGTTTTCCTGGACAACTGATATAATAGAGAGTGGAAAGTGCTAGGAATCAAACATGCGATTAGACAACTACTATTCAGAGGTCAATGGTAAAACATTCATCTCACCACAGCAGGCGAGCGATTTCGCCAAGTCGGTCGCCGGCGATTTCAACCCCCTGCATGATGTGGACTCCAAACGCTTTTGTGTGCCTGGTGATCTGCTGTTTGCCCTTACCCTGGCGAAATTCGGCCTCAGTCAGAAAATGCGCATCTCTTTCCTTGGCATGGTCGGCAAAGATGTGCCGCTCGACTTCTCCGACACTTCATCAGGAGAGCAGCGCATCGTCGATGAAAACGGCAAGGAGTATCTCAGCGTCGAACGAGAAGGGAGTGTGACGACGGACGAAACCCTGATTCGTGACCTGGTGTGCCGCTATGTGGAATTTTCCGGTCACACATACCCCGATATCCTGATCCCGCTCTTATCCGGCAACAATGTCATGGTAA
>JADWMH010000304.1 GCA_015767355.1 Gammaproteobacteria bacterium | reverse complement strand
CTTTGCGGCATTCACGGCAACTGCGACAATCACCTTGTCAAACAGCTCTGCTGCACGACGCACGATGTCGCTATGTCCAAGGGTAATAGGATCGAATGTCCCGGGGTATACGGCTGTTTTCATCGTAAGCTCTCACTTCTGCGCCAAATAAAGCTGCCACAAATGTCCTGCATTCCAGAATGGATTTTCCGAGACTTTCTCTGCGCTCATCTTTAGCGCCTGTTCCATTTGCTGCTTGCTGCTATCGGAAAGGCCCATAAGCACTGCTGAAGGCGCAGGCATCGGACCGTCTGACAACAGCGGCTTGCCTTTGAGTCCCGGAATCAGCAGCTTCTCACCCAGGCGCCAGCCATTGTGTGTAAAAAAACGCTGCCATGCAACTGCCGTCATTTGTTCCGACAGCTTCAACATTCCGCTGTCGCCTGAAACTTGCGCCCAGCTTTTCAGACCCTGCGCCGCATAGGCATAATCGGCCAGTGAAGCGGTGCCGACTGCCCTGCCCTCCTGCGTGGAACGCAGCAGTTGCTCACCATCCCACAAGGTCGTCAACCAGCCCGCCAGCTCTGCGGCAGCCTTGCGATAGTCGTCCCTGTTCAACTGAGCCGCTGCCTCACTGAATGCTGTCAGCATCAGGCCATTCCAGGCCGCGAGCTGTTTGCTGTCACGCGGGGCTTCGCGGGTGCTGCGTTGATTCATCAATTTGCTGCGAATCCTCTCAACCTTACGACTGAGCTGTTGTGGGGATTCCCCTTCGGCTTTTGCAATGGATTCAATCAAAGCGCCGGCATGGGGAAGCGCCTGGCCCGGCAGTTGTTCGCCAAATGTGAACAACCAGTGCTGCCTGGCGAGTTTCAACTCCTCCTCACTCAGCAGCTCTTTCAACTGCTGCTCTCTCCACAGATAGGAGCCGCCCTCATTGCCCTGTGCATCAACAGCCGAAAGACTGGCAATATATGCGCCGTCACTCTCCCGCATATGTTGCAACACGAAATCGAGCGTATCTGACGCCACCTCTTCATAGCGGGGTTCTTTCAATAAACTTGCAGCCCGCAGATAGAGAGATACCAGCTGCGCCTGGGTGTAGAGCATTTTTTCATAGTGGGGCGTCTCCCATCCGGGATCAACGGTATAGCGGAAAAAGCCGCCGGCAAGGTGGTCACGCAACCCTTTTATCGCCATCTGGTTGAGAGTCAGCCGCAGGAACGACTCCAGCTGCTGCGACGGAAAGAGCCTCTGCGCCTCGAGCAGCAGGCGCAGTTGCGGAGCCATTGGAAAGTGGTTGATGCGTCCGAAGCCACCCTGCAGATCGTCACCGACAGCCAGCGCAGACTTCACCGCCTGCTGCAGCAACTTCTCCCCGTCCGGCAGCGTTTCAGCCTGGCTGACGCTGCTTAGCTGCTGCATCTGCTTGTGGATCGAGAGCGCCACATCACGCAGACGCTGCGGCTCCTGTACCCATAATAGATGCAGCTTGCTCAGCAGCGCCTGGAACTGCTCCGCAGGCACATAAGTCATGCCAACCACCGGATAGCCGTCCGGGGTCAAAAAGACGTTCAGCGGCCAGCCGGCATGACCCTCGGTTTTCTCGACAAAGCTGATCAGGTAGGCGTCCAGGGCCGGCTGCAGTTCACGATCCACCTTGACGGGAACAAACCACTTGTTCAGCAATTCAGCGATTTCGCTGTTCTGATAGCTCTCGCGCTGCATCACATGGCACCAGTGGCAGGAGAAGTAACCGCTGGAGAGATACAGCAGCTTGCCGCTTTCACGCGCCTCCTTAACGGCTGCCTCACCCCAGTCACGCCACTGCACAGGATCATCACCGTGCATCGCCAGGTAGGGAGAGGGATGATTCTTCAGATTATTGGACGCCTGCAGCACATTGCATACAAACAGCAGTAGCAATAGTGCAAATTGATATTTATCAATTCTCATATTTTTTACTCTGGAAGGGCAATTAACATCAGCCAGCCTGACCATTCAGAACACAAACACAACTTTTTCAGTATCATTTATATCGGTATACTAGCAC
>JADWMH010000120.1 GCA_015767355.1 Gammaproteobacteria bacterium | reverse complement strand
CGCAGGAGCGTCTGGATGCATTGCTTATTCGCAGCCCGGCGGACGGGACGTTTGTCGTACCCGATGCACAGGATATGCCGGGCAGGTATGTGGAGCGTGGAGAGTTGATCGCCTATGTGGTGGATCTCACTGAAATGACGGTGAGGGTCGTCGTCGGGCAGTCGGATATCGGCCTCATCCACGAACACACCCGCAAGGTTGAAGCACGGCTGGATGACTGGGACGCCAGGCCTGTGCAGGCAGTGATTATGCGCGAGGTGCCTGCAGCGGGCGAGAAACTGCCGACTGCAGCGCTTGCAGGTAACGGCGGCGGCCTGTTTGCCACTGATCCGGCTGATCCGGAGGGTTTGCGTACGCTCGAAACGGTGTTTCAGATAGATCTCAGGTTGCCGGACCAGGAGCATGTTGAGCGCATCGGTGGTCGCGTACACGTGCGTTTCGATCACGGCTCAGAGCCGCTGGCGCAGCAGTGGTATCGCAGTCTCAGGCAGCTGTTTATGAGCCATTTCGGGGTTTAGAAAATTTTCACCATGCAGCATAGCGCTTCACTACGACCCGGTATCATGCTTGGCAATTACCCCCAGCGTGAACATCCACAGGAAGGCAAGTTGGAGTCTGCGGTCTCCCGCGCAATCGGTTTTGTGCATCAGCAGACGAACAAGCGCAACGTTCGCTATGAGCGTGTTGTGCGGTTGATCAATCAGCAGGGTCGCGACATTGATGCCATGAGCGATGCCCGGATAGAGGAGACGGTTGCAGATCTCCGCTCCCGGCTGGGTAAAGAGGGCTTCAAAGAGGAATTGGTAGCGCGCGCATTTGCCGTGGTGCGCGAGCTCGCCTATCGCACCCTGGGGATGCGCCACTTCGACGTTCAGCTGATCGGCGGTTGGGTGATGTTGAATGGCAAGGTCGCAGAGATGCAGACCGGCGAGGGTAAGACGCTCACTGCGACACTGCCGGCATCTGTCGCTGCGCTGAGCGGCATCCCGGTGCATGTGATTACGGTCAATGACTATCTGGTAACGCGCGATGCAGCTTTGTTGAAGCCGCTGTATAACGCACTGGGCCTCAGCGTCGGGACCATTACTGAAGAGATGGGGCCGAAGGAGCGCCGTGCCGCCTATGCCTGTGATATAACCTACTGCACCAACAAGCAGCTTGTGTTTGATTATCTCAAGGATTGCCTCAAAGTGGGTCAGGGAGCGGGGCGCCTGCGCAGGGAACTCAAGACGCTCTACAGTGAACAGGCGGGATCCGGTCAATTGCTACTGCGCGGTTTGTGTTATGCGATCCTTGATGAGGTGGATAGTGTGCTTATCGATGAGGCGCGAACTCCGTTGGTTATCTCGAAGAGCAGTGATACCAGCGAGCAGCAGAGGCTCTACACCCAGGCCCTGGATCTTGCCGGACAACTGCAGCCGGAGACGGACTTCAAGCTCCACTTACGTGAACGTTATCTGGAGCTGACCGACACTGGAAAGCATCGAGTGCATGAACTTGTCAGCTCCCTCGGCGGCATCTGGCAGGGCTCCCGGCGGCGCGAGTCACTGGTCCAGCAGGCGCTCTCTGCACTCAATCTTTTTATCCTCGACCAGCACTACCTGGTGATAGACGGGAAGGTGCAAATCATCGACGAGTACACAGGCCGTGTGATGCCGGATCGCTCCTGGGAACTCGGGCTGCACCAGATGATCGAGGCCAAGGAGGGCTGCGAAGTTACTGCGCAAGCGGAAACGCTGGCGCGCATCAGCTACCAGCGTTTTTTTCAGCGCTATCTGCTGCTTGCAGGCATGAGCGGCACCGCGCAGGAGATTTCCGCTGAATTGTCGGCTGTGTATCGTATGAAAGTGGTGCGGGTTCCCACCAACAGGCCGATGCAGCGCACGGCCTGGCCGACCCAGATCCATCGTACAGCCGATGCCAGGTGGAGCTCCGTGGTGGAACGTCTGCAGCAGATGCATGCAGATGGCAGACCGGTGCTTGTCGGCACCCGTTCGGTCGAGGCTTCAGAGCACCTTAGCCAGTTGCTTGATGCTGCAGACCTTCCTCACCGGGTATTGAACGCAAGGCAGGACAAGCAGGAGGCAGAGATTATAGAGCAGGCAGGCGAGGCCGGGGGTATCACGGTCGCAACCAATATGGCGGGACGAGGAACCGACATCCACCTGGCCACTGAAGTGGCGGAGTGGGGCGGTCTGCACGTTATCGTCACAGAACGACACGAGGCGCGGCGTATCGACCGGCAGTTGACCGGACGATGCGGCCGCCAGGGTGACCCGGGGAGTTATGAGTTCATTCTCTCGCTTGAGGATGAGTTGGTGGCTCATTACTATCCAGCTCTCGTTATGCGCCGGATCAGGAGCGGGGGGAGCGCGGCCGGCATGCTGAGGCGGGGGCTGGGCGAACTCATGATAGCGTTGCCCCAGCAGGCAGCGGAGTGGCGTCATGCACGCATACGGCGCGACCTCCTTAAGATGGACGAACATCTGGGAAAAATGCTCGCATTCAGCGGGCGACCGGAATAATAGACGAATGCAGGAGATGAGAATGGTTTTGAAGTGGATGCGCGGATGTTTACTTGCATTGCTGGCAGTGAGCCACACGGCTGCGGGCCAGGAGTTGAGCGGCTTTGATTGTCTGATCAAACCCCATCTGGTTGCCGATGTGAGCACCCGTGAAGAGGGAATCGTCGATGAATTCCTGGTCGAGAGGGGCGACCTGATCGAACAGGGACAGATCCTCGTCAAACTGGATGCAGAGGTCGAGGAAGCTGCTGTTGAACTGGCGCGAGGCAGGACGCAGATGCAGGCGGAGATCGAGGAGAAACGCACCAACCTGGACTATGCCAAGCGGCAGTTCAAGCGTATCGACGAGCTTTACAGAAAGAAAGGGATCTCATTTACCGACAGGGATGAGGCCTCCACCGAGGCTCTGCTGGCGGATTTGATATTGAGCCAGGCGGAAAAGAGGATGGAGATCGCCAAGCTGGAACTGCTGCGGGCGACGAAATTGCTGAAGCGCCGCACAATTCACAGTCCGATCACGGGAGTGGTGCTTGAACGCCTGCTCTCACCGGGCGAGTCGGTCAAGGACAAGCCGATTATACGCGTCGCGCAGATCAACCTTGTCAACGTTGAGGTGATCATCCCGGTAGAACATTTTGGCTCGGTAAATATCGGCATGCAGGCTGAAGTTATGCCGAAATACCCCGGTGCGACTTCACGAACTGCCACGGTGACTGTGGTCGACCGGGTTGTCGACGCAGCAAGCGACACCTTCGGTGTACGCCTCGAACTGCAGAACTCCGATCTCAAGATTCCAGGAGGCGTTCGCTGCAGTATTCATTTCAGGGACGGCTCCTGATTTTCTGCGCAGAGTCCTCGGTAGTGGAAAACAGATCTCCTGTACAATTACATGACAAAAAGTGATGTAACAGGGTGATCATGAAGGCGACATTGGATCAGATCGTCTCGCAAGCAGGGCGCATTATTCTTGGCAAAGAGCAGGCCATTCGCCTGGCGCTTGCCTGCCTGCTGGCGCGCGGGCATCTTTTGATCGAGGATCTTCCCGGGGTTGGCAAGACTGTTCTGGCGCATACCCTGGCGAAACTGCTGGGGCTCGATTATCAGCGCATCCAGTTCACCAGCGATCTGCTGCCGGCGGATATTATCGGTGTTTCCATTTTTGATCGTGGCGACAGCCTGTTTCGTTTCCATCCGGGGCCGGTATTCTCCCAGTTGCTGCTGGCTGATGAAATCAACCGCGCCACTCCGAGAGCGCAGAGCGCCTTGCTGGAGGCTATGGAGGAGCGGCAGGTGACTGTTGAAGGTCAGACGCATCCTCTGCCCGAGTCATTTTTTGTGATTGCTACTCAGAATCCCTCTCACCAGGTGGGGACATTTCCCCTGCCTGAATCACAACTTGATCGTTTTCTGATGCGAATTCATATCGGTTATCCCGATGCGCGCGCCGAACGGGAGCTGCTTGCCGGAAGAGATCGCTACGAGATGCTGGACGAAGTAGAGCCGCTGCTTGTTGATGGTGAGTTGCAGAGTCTCCAGCAGGAGGTTGGCAAGGTGCATGTTTCCGCTGCGTTGCTGGACTATATTCAGGCGCTGCTCGAACACAGCCGTGTCAGTTCGGAGTTCTCCCAGGGGCTTTCGCCGAGAGCGGGGCTGGCAATCATCCATAGCGCCCGCGCCTGGGCCTTGATGGATGGACGCCGGCATGTGTTGCCTGAGGATGTACAGGTGATACTTCCCTCTACCACGGCGCACCGTCTTCACGGCAGCACTGATAGCGGAATCAGTGAAGGGGCCGAATTGTCGAGGCTGCTGTTGCACTCTGTAGCGATTCCCTGACAGATTTGCTCCATGGCTCTCTCTTTCCCATACCGGAAATGCCGTGCAGACAAGCATGGAGTCGCACTGATCGCCCCGCGCAAAATCTATATATTCCCCACCCGCTATGGTCTTCTCTATGGGGTGCTGGTGTTTTTGATTTTGCTGATCTCTGTCAACTATGCAAACAACCCCGCCTTTCTGCTCACTTTTCTGCTGGCTGGACTGGGAATCGTGGCGATGCTCCATACCTGGAGAAACCTGGTGAATTTGCGTCTGCTGCCCGGTAGGGCGGCTGCGGTGTTTGCCGGCCAGCCTGCCGCCTTTGAGATTCGACTGCACAACAGCAGGCAGAGTGAACGGCCGGATATCAGGATGCGGCTTCCCGGAAATGAGGAGGTGGAGGTCGATCTTCCGCCAGCGACGACACAAAGCCTCACTCTCCACACCCGGGCTGCCCGGCGCGGCCGTCAGCAATTACCGCGATTTCGGCTCTCCACACACTATCCACTGGGACTGTTGCGCGCCTGGTGTTATGTCGACCTGGAGATGGATCTCCTCGTCTATCCTGCACCGGGATCTGCAATGCCGCTCAGGGGAGATGCAGATCACAACAGTGATTTTCATAAGCAGGCGAATGCCGGAAACAGCAGCGGCAGCGATGATTTTATCGGGCTGCGGCAATATCGCGAGGGTGATACGCTCAAACAGATCAACTGGAAAACCTATGCGCGCGAACAGGGGTTGCACACGAATCTGTTCACTGTTTCCAGCGCCCACCACTACTGGCTGGAGTGGGACTCCCTGCCGGGCATGGAGACGGAAGAGCGGCTCAGCACCCTCTGCCGGGGTGTTGTGGATGCCAGTGAACTCCAGCATGAGTATGGGCTGAGACTTCCCGGAGCGGAGATCAAACCGGCAAGCGGTGAGAGCCACCGGCATCGATGCCTCGCGGCGCTGGCTCTGTTCGGAAAAGAGTGATGATTTCTGCGGAAGAGCATCACCTCACAAATCGTGAATTGATGATCCTGATTGGGGTCATTTGTATGGCGGTTGTGCCGCATTTTACGCATACGAATATATGGGTCACGCTGTTCTTCATTGCCACGCTCTGCTATCGCATGGCTGCAGTCATGTTGCCGCAACTGCTGCCCGGAAAACTGCTGCTGTTTTTGATCACTATTGCCGCTGTGGGGGTGATTATCGCCAATCATGCCCAGCTGGTTGACTGGCGTGTTGCAGTTGAGCTGTTGATTGTCATGGTAGGGCTCAAGCTGCTGGAGTTGCGCAAGCGTCGTGACCTCTATGTCACGCTGTTTCTCGGTTATTTCACGATTGCCACCAACTTTCTCTTCAATCAGGACCTGTTGCTGGCAGCTTATCTGTTTGTGGTGGTCGTGGGTTTGACGGCTATCCTGCTGGAAGCAAGCCGCAGCCAATCATTGCAGCGGCCGTTGAAAACTGCGGGGCTGTCACTCTCGCTGCTGCTGCAGGGTGTGCCGATCATGGTGGCGCTGTTTCTCTTTTTCCCGCGCCTGTCGGCCCCATTGTGGAGTCTTGGCCTCGATCAGCAGCGTGGTGTGACAGGCCTGAGCGACACTGTCTCCCCCGGCAGTATCAGTGAGTTGATCCGCTCCCGCGCCGTGGCGTTTCGGGTGGATTTTGAGGAGGCTGTTCCAACTCCACAACTGCGCTACTGGCGCGGTCCGGTGATGTGGGATAGCGATGGAGCAAGCTGGTTCCGGGGTGAACCTCTGTCGCAGGAAGATGTGGGTTACACCGCAGAGGGTGAGCCGGTTGACTACAGCGTTACCCTGGAGCCGGGCGGCGGCATGTGGCTGCTGGCGCTGGATCTTCCCCAGGCACCGCCGCCAAAGGCAAGCCTGGAACCCGGTTTTGAACTCATTGCCGACAAGCCTGTGACCCGGCGTCTGCGCTACCAGATGCGCTCATATCTGCACTATAATACCGGTGATCTCTCTGCAAATGAGCGCATGCGTGCGCTGCAGTTGCCGGCCAATATCACACCCAGAATGAAGCAGCTTGTGCAGCTCTGGCAAAGTGATGCACAGGATGGCGCCGGTCACGCTGCTGTCGTCACCCAGGCGCTGCGCTATTTCCGGCAGCAGCCTTTC
>JADWMH010000119.1 GCA_015767355.1 Gammaproteobacteria bacterium | reverse complement strand
TGCGTAAAGGTATGGGGTATGGCAAAACCCTGGGCCTGTTTCTGCAGTCTGTCATCGCCGATGGAAGCGGCGGCGACCAGAGCCTCTTCAAGGTCGCCCTCTTCCAGAATATTAAACTGCTTTTGCGCGTGATAAGCCCATATTCCCGCGTAGCAATCGGCCTGAAGTTCTACGCCCACCTGCAACTTGTTTTTTTTCGCCTTTCCCCACGCCTGCTGTTGAGCTTTTTGCACCTCATTCAGCACTCCCTCCAGGTTTTGAATGTGATGACCGATTTCATGCGCCAGCACATAGGCCTGGGCAAAGTCTCCTCCTGCGCCATGCTGGTTTTTGAGGTCATCGAAGAAGCCCAGATCAACATATACTTTTTGATCGACAGGGCAGTAAAACGGCCCCATGCGGGAGCTGGCGTGCCCGCAGCCGCTGTTCGTCGAACCGCGATACAGCACCAGCTCCGGAGAAGGGTAGCGTCCTCCCGCCTGGGCGTAGATTTTTGACCATACAGATTCAGTATCGGCATGCACCGTTTTGATAAACGCAGCCTGTTCATTGTCCAGCTCTTCATTGACCACTTTGGAACTGCCGCCGCCCATCATTGAGGAGAGGCTGAAAAAGTTGCCGAAATAAGCAACTGCACCAATGCCAATGATTGCCAGGCCAAGCTTGGAGCGCAGCAGTGGTTTGATCATCGGCCACAAAAGCAGAAGAGTCCCAATGGATGGCATCCCTCTGCCGCCACCTCCACCGCCGCCACTTCGGCTTCTTCTGTCATCGACATTCGTGCTTTGCTTTCTATTTCGCCATTTCATTGATTTCTACCTTGTGAAATATTACCGATGCCGGGACATCATGCCACATTATAGACGGGTCTGCTTTCCAGGCGGCGCAATGCGCGGAGCCTGGAATGACAACTGCGCCTCATGCGGTGCAATGCGCACCACTTATTGACGCCCTACGGCCTGTATGTCATTGCGAGGAGCCTGCGACGAAGCAATCTCGAGTTTGGTGAAATGACGAGATTGCCGCGCTGCACTCGCAATGACAACTGCGCCACATACGGCGCAATGCACAGAACCTATTGCTCCCTATATCAAATGCATTGACATCGTATGTGATGTGACATACTCTGAGATGTCATGAGAAGATTCGTCATTGATACCGATGTTGTTATCGCGGCCATGCGCAGCCCCAGTGGCGCATCGGCAGCATTGCTGGGCGCCGTGTTGGATCATCGATTCACGATGTTAGCCAGTGTGCCATTATTCTTTGAATATGAGGCCAAGTGTACTGATCCGGAGCATTGGACTGCTGCAGGTCTGACTCTGGACCAGGCAAACATATTCGTGAATGCGCTTGCTGCTTTGCTTGAACCTGTAAAAACACATTTTCTGTGGCGGCCAATGTTGCGGGATCCGAATGATGAGATGGTTCTTGAAGCGGCAGTCAATGGAGCAGCAGAAGCTATAGTGACATTCAACTTACGTGATTTCGGCAATGCGCCCAACAGTTTCAATATTGAGTTAATGCCCCCCTCAACTGCTATCAGGAGAGTGAGAGATGAATAAAATATCAACCTATCCGTTGCGTTTACCAAAATCATTAAAAGATGAAGTAGCCAGGGTTGCCGAGCGTGACCACACCAGTATGAATCAGTTTATTGCTATCGCAGTCGCGGAGAAAATTTCCGCCCTGGAGACTGAAGAGTTCTTTGTCGAAAGGGCAAAGCGTGCTGATTTGAAGGCTTTCAAGAATATTCTGTTTCGACCGGGAGGAGATGCGCCTCGTTCCGGTGATGAGCTGTGAAAGCAAAGTTATGGAGCCTCTGAATAAGTCCATGGGATTGGATTCGGCAGAAGGGGGCCGAGCTTCCTTAACATGCGGCGCAATGCGTTCCACATATTGCGCCCTTTGCCATTCTCCCAAACCCCCATCCCACGGGCATCGTCAATGGTTTCTTAGCTGCTTGCGCGTGGCAACCCCTGCCGCACATTGCCTTTGACCAAGCTTTAGCAGCTGTCCGTATAAGCAGTATGGTTTTATATATCAATCCAAAGCACTCTTGTATACTTGCTTTATAGTCTGAATTATTGAGCATATGAAGGAAACAGGCCAATCAAGGCAGCCGGATGAGGAGGATATCGATCTGGTGCGCCGCGTCCAACGGGGCGACAAGCGTGCATTTGATCTGCTGGTGTTGAAGTATCAGCAGAAAGTTGCGGGCGTGGTCTCCCGCTATCTGCGTGACCAGGCGGATATTCAGGATGTTGTGCAGGAGGCCTTTATCAAGGCGTACCGGGCGCTGCCGAAATTTCGCGGCGACAGTGCTTTCTATACCTGGCTGTACCGCATTGCCATCAATACCGCGAAAAATTTTCTGGTCTCAAAATCGCGCCGTCCCCCGGGGAGTGATGTCGATGCAGGGGTCGCCGAGCAGCTGGATGTCGGCGGGCGTCTGCAGAGCCGTGCAACTCCTGAAGAGCTGTTAATGATGGAGGAGGTTGAGTCTGCGGTATGGGATGCGATCAATACCCTGCCGGATGAGTTGCGCACAGCGATTACGCTGCGTGAGATTGACGGTATGTCGTACGAGGAGATTGCCCAGGCGATGGACTGCCCTGTAGGTACTGTGAGATCGCGTATTTTTCGCGCCCGTGAGACCATTGACGGCATTATTCAACCACTGCTGCATTGAATACCAGGGGAAAATGTTGCAAATTTGCGACAGTTGAAGTTTTTTTGTGATTTATGAAACTTTTTTCAGGTTTGCTGGTCAATAGACTCAAGATGCCTACAAATATCATGATGATGGATACAATGCTTAACAATTCAATTTCCGCACTTGTAGACGGTGAGCTTGGCTATGCCGAAGGTTCTCGTGCAGTGGAACGACTGCTTCACGATGATCTCAGCAACGGCAGTTTGCAGCGATACCAGCTGATTGGCGCCTGTATGCGTGGTGAGGCGATGCAGATCAATTCCGCCTCGTTATTTGATCGGATTCATCAGCAACTGGAACAGGAACCGACGATTATTGCTCCGGCAGCAGCGGCTGTGCTTGCTCCCAAGGCCCCCCGGCAGAAGTCCCGGGTTATCAGGTATGCGGTGGCAGCCAGTGTTGCTGCACTGATGGTTCTCAGCGTTATTCGTATCCAGGCTCCCCAGCAGGAAGGTGCGCAGCTTGCCAGCCAGCCGTCTGACAGCTCCCGCATGACAATCCACCAGCAGATGGTTGCAGACCAGGCCGCGACTGAAGCGGAGATAGACCGCTATCTGGCAGGGCATCAGAATTATAGTAGTGGCACCATCAACCCTGATTTTGCCGCCGCCATGGTCAGCTATTAAAAACCAACCCATCCATATGTCATTGTTGCGTCTTCTCCAGAGAGCGCTGTTCGGCGCGGCTCTGTTGTTGCCACTCTCCTCATTTGCCCAATCCCCCGATCCGCTGACCCTGCTCAAAGAGATGCAGCAAAGCGTACGTACACTCACTTATGAGGGCGATTTCGTCTATCAATTCGGTGATGTGTTGAATGCGATGCATATTGCACACAGCTGGCAGAATGGATATGAACGCGAGCAGTTGACGACCCTGACCGGGGTTGAACGTGAAATCATCCGTCAGAACCCGGGTCAAACAGACTCCACCGGGACGCGCGTTTCAAGACGCCTTCTGAAAGCGCCTACCCTAATGACCTTCTCTCCACAAAATCTTGATGGAGTCTACAACTTCAAGGTGTTGGGAAACGACCGTGTCGCAGCACGAGAGACAACGGTGATTGCAGTGCTCCCTGTGGATGATTTTCGTTATGGCCACCGTCTCTATCTTGATAAAGAGACTGCGCTGCCGCTGCGGCGTGAGGTTCTCGATAAAAAGGGAAAGCCTGTTTCACAGCAGATGTTTACTTCGGTCAGCATCACCGCAGATGCTGCAACCGATATCTCCGTGGCTGATGACGCCGGTAGCGAGGCGAAATACCAGGGACCCTGGCTTTTCACCGATCTGCCGAAGGGGTTTGTCATGAAGGTCTACACACAGGGCCGGACCAACAATGGACACGCATCAGATCATTTCGTCTTTTCTGACGGTATTGTGCGTATCTCTCTCTTTATCGAGGATAAATCGACAGCAAAACTGGGGCGCCGCTCATCTGCAGGGCCGGTCGGGATTCTAGGGTCTGAAGTGGATGGCCACCGCATTACCATCGTTGGCGAAGCGCCGGTCGAGACATTGAAACACTTTCTCAAGAGCGCACATCTGCAGCAAGAGGGAGAGAGATGATCGAGGAGAGTGCGGTTGTTATTGAATTAGACAATGAGGCAGACAACAGCACAATGCTCATCGAGGTTCTGCCGCAGTCCGCCTGTGGAAGCTGCGACGCAAAATCGGCCTGCGGCACCAGTTTGTTATCGTCTCTGTTTAAGCACCGTGCTACTCGAATGCAAGTTGAAAACAGTGTCAATGCCCGTCCCGGAGATCATGTCGTTGTCGGCATCGATGAATCTGAAATGGTTTCCGGAAGCGTACGCCTCTATCTGTGGCCGCTGCTTGGTCTGATCGGTGGAGCTATTGCAGCGCAATCACTGGTCAATCCCTCTGAAGCCAGCGCGATTATCGGCGGTTTGTCAGGAATGGCGCTGGCGCTGTGGCTGGTCCACCAGCGCAGGGATGCTCCTCACATCAGGGTTTTGCGGCGTGAGGTGGGGATCCCGGTGACTCTGCAAACCGGGAATAAGTGACTTCTCAATAAGCCAGTGTGAATACCGTCATTGCGAGGGAGCCTAAGCGACCGCGGCAATCTCCAGGCCAGATTGCCGCGTCGCCTCCGGCTCCTCGCAATGACATCTGTAATAACTAAAATGTATTCAATGCACGGAGTTATTGAGAAACCACGGGAATAAAGCGTAAGATTCGAATACCCTTGAAATAAACCGGATCGATACCAAGTTAAACAGGGTAAACGCATCAATTCATACAGGTAACTAATGAAAATGAAACATTCACTGACAGCATTTACTTCCTTGTTCTTTTTACTCATAGCTCCGATGCCTCAAATTGTCAGCGCGCAGTTGCCTGACTTCACCGAACTGGCTGAAAAAAATGCGCCGTCGGTCGTCAATATCAGCACCAAAAAAAGCAGCAAACCCGCTAAGCAGTACCACACTCCGGAGCGCAACAAAATACCCGAGATCCCTGAAGACAGCCCGCTGAACGAGCTCTTCGAGCATTTTTTTGGCAACCCCAATCTTGAGGGAATGCCGGATAAATTCTTTAATAACGAAGCGCTGGGCTCCGGTTTTATTATCTCTGCCGATGGTTATGTGCTGACAAATCACCATGTGGTGAGTGGCTCTGACGAAATAATCGTACGCCTCAGTGACCGGCGTGAATTTATCGCAAAGCTGGTTGGTTCGGACAAGGCGTCCGACGTGGCGCTGGTGAAGATCGATGCAGAGAATCTGCCGGTAGTCACCATTGGAAAAGGGAAGGAGCTCAAAGTCGGTGAGTGGGTGCTGGCCATCGGCTCACCGTTTGGTTTTGACCACTCGGTCACTGCTGGAATCGTCAGCGCCAAAGGGCGCAGTCTGCCAACAGAAAACTATGTCCCCTACATTCAGACGGACGTCGCCATCAACCCCGGCAATTCAGGCGGGCCCCTGTTCAACCTGAAGGGCGAGGTGGTTGGCATCAACTCGCAGATTTACAGCCGCACCGGCGGTTTCATGGGGCTCTCGTTTTCGATTCCGATCGAGGTGGCAATGAATGTCGCTGATCAGCTGCGCACCAGGGGAAAGGTAACGCGTGGCTGGCTGGGCGTGCTGATCCAGGACGTCACCCGCTCACTGGCCGAGTCCTTTGGTATGGAGCAGCCGCACGGCGCCCTGGTGGCACAGGTCATCGAGGACAGCCCGGCGCAAAAAGCTGGGCTTCAGGTTGGCGATATTATCGTCAGCTATAACGATCAGGTGGTAAAACGTTCATCCAGTCTGCCGCCGATGGTTGGCTCAAGCTCTGTCGATAAACTGGCGGAAGTAGTGGTGCTGCGTCATGGCGAGCAGGTAACGCTATCTGTCAATATTGGTGAGTTGCCGGATGATCAGCTTGCATCCTCTGCTGTATCGGGCAAGGCAAAGAATGGAGCCGAGGGCGAGTTGCTGGGTCTTGCGGTCAAGGATTTGAATGCGGAGCAGCGCAACAAACTTGGTGTCGCTGATGGCGGAGTCATTGTCAGCGAAGTCACTGGGGATGCTGCCCGTGAAGCCGGTATTCAGGTTGGCCAGGTCATCGTGATGCTGCAGAACCATAAAATTGAAAATGTGACGGACTTCAGAGAGCAGGTGAAAACGTTGCAGCGCGGAAAGCCGGCAGCCCTGCTGATGCAGGAGAAGGATGGCTCCCGCTGGGTGACACTGGCGATTCCTGAATAATCGATAATGCCATAGGATGTGTTGAGGAACGAAGCGCATCAACCTCGAAATTACGCGTAACTGATGCGCTTCGTTCCTCA
>JADWMH010000303.1 GCA_015767355.1 Gammaproteobacteria bacterium | reverse complement strand
ATATTCCTGGCTTGAAATTTTGTAACTATTCAGCACATTCTGCCATGACCAGTCGTATCATGCCTCATCCTTCTTCATGAAGTCCGGGCTCCTGCCCTCAAAAAGCAACGTCAATGCCTGCGTGGCCGTCATGCCCTGCTTGCGGCAAGTCGACAGGTAACTGCGCACCCGGCAAAAGATCTTTGTCCCCTGCATGGATCGGAAGCAACCGGAGATCTTCTGCTGCACTTTGGTCATGCGCAGATCATTCTCTCCCTGATTGTTGGTGAAGGGGACGTACACCACCTCCATAAAGCGCAGGACATCTTTCTCGAAGTCGCGTAATCGCTCCAGCAGGTTTCTGGCTTTTGAGCCTGCCCCGTTTCCCCTTTCTTTGGCTTTCATCAGGTCCCGGGCATTCGACGTCTGCTTTTTCAAGGAGTTTTCGATACCGCTGGCGCCACTGTTCCGCCTCATCCGGCGGCAAGCTTCCACCGGCATCATCGATTGTTGAAACGTAGCAGCGGGCTTCACGCCACCCGCAGGAGCGGGCATAATGAGGTGCAGAGGGTTCGGCTGAAACCGGGATTTCTACACAAAAAACCTGTCAAGAACTTTTTCGAATTATTTAGCTGAATAGTTACTTCCTTTATACCTGAACAGGTATCAGGATGCAGCATGATGAGCATGGGGTTTTGTGCGGGCTGTTCGCATTGCGGCATTAGCCGCAGAGTAGTCAGGTGCTGGTTGATCACGACAGCCGCATGAGGTAATCCGTCCCATTCTCAATGGATTGTCCTGGATAATTGCCGTGTTGCCACAGGAACACCTGCAAACCCAGTGCAACTCACCTCGCCCCGGTGACCTGCTGAGTACAAGCAGATGATCGAGTTGTCTACCGATTAGACTAACCATCATGGCTATCTCCCGTTGACCGATAATTAATAGTCTAGAGTATATTGGGAGAAAGTCAATGTAACTGATTGATAAAAAAGAGAAGGGATGCGATTGAGCGCGGCCGGAAGGGTGCTCCTGAGTGTGTTCCGTAGGGGGTTGCCTTCAGCCGCGTTTATGACCAATCAGATATGTTGTTTCTTGATGATTTTGTTGAAAAGACCGGCCGCCAGCAGCGAGACGTGTTCGTTGGACGCCTTGTTGGTCAGCAGGGCGAGTGCATACTGGGTTCCCTTGTAGTTGAAAACCACAACCTGGTGGCGCACCTGGACACTGTATTTTTTGCCATTGGGGAAGTGTTCCGCTCCTGTTTCCGGGTCCACAGTCGATCCGCTGTAGGTTCCCGTCTTGCCGCCAAGATAGAGGTTTGATGGCAGATATTTGTTTGCCTTGCTGCCGCCTGTGCGCAGGGTGTGCATCAGTTTCCACATCACCTCGGCGCCTTCATAATTCTGCCAGTAGGTGTCATAGAGAAATGCCGCCAGCTCTTGTGCGGTTAATTCATTGCCGTGAATCTCCTCATCGTTGTCGGTCTTGAGATAATTCTGGAAGCCTCGCGTTCTTTCGTAACCCATGGACTGCGTAAATTCATGAATCGTCTTGCGTCCCTCATTGGCATTGCCGTTGCCGATATCCTTCTGCAACTGCAGCCAGGCAGGGTTGCTGGAGACAACCAGCATGTTCGCGAGTCTCTGTAGATGTTGTTTGTCAACCTCTCCCGACTGGCTGTGCACGTAGGTGGCGCCGACAAAAATCTTGGAGACCGACGCGCCAAACATCTTCATGTTTGCGCTCTTGCTCTGGTCAAGAATTTTACCTGTATCAAGATTCATGACAACCCACTGGTAGGGGGCTTTCGCAGAGTTTTTTCCCTCATCGTAAAGTTTCGAGAAGGATGCTTCACGTTTTTTTGAGAAAGTTCCGCCGCCGCCTCGTGTCAGGCTCAATCCTCTGCCGCGCACACGCAGTTTGGAGAGATTCTCTCCAGTGGAGAGTTTCAGGAAATTGGCGTCCTCACCCGGCGATGGCAGCGGGGTGTTTTTGCTTTTGTCGCTGTTCGCCATGGCGATCGTTGCAAACAAGGCCAGAGATGAAAAGAGGCTAATCGTCAGAA
>JADWMH010000118.1 GCA_015767355.1 Gammaproteobacteria bacterium | reverse complement strand
CGTATTAATTGGTCGGGGTGAGAGGATTCGAACCTCCGGCCCCTGCCTCCCGAAGGCAGTGCTCTACCAGGCTGAGCTACACCCCGATGGTGTTGGAATGGTATCCGGATAGATCCCGGATATTTTAGTTGGCGCGACGCACAGAGTATTCAGCCAGTTCTGCGAGTGCGTCGCGGTAGGGTGAAGGCGGCAGAGCCTCCAGAGCCGCGATGGCCTTTTGGGAATGCTCGACCGCAATCTGCATAGTGTAAGCGATTGCATCAGAGCTTTCAATTGCTCGTGTTACGGCCTCGATATGTTCCCGCCCACAGTTTTCGATGGCGTTGCGGATAACTGCGGCCTGATCTTCGGGGGCGGTTTGCATGGCGCGAATCAGCGGCAGGGTGGGTTTGCCTTCGTCGAGATCGTCGCCGATGTTTTTTCCAATATCATTGTCGCTGTAGTCGAGAGCATCATCGATGATCTGAAACGCAATGCCAAGCTCCATGCCGTAGTCTGCAAGCGCCTGCTCAGTCTCTGTGTCGGCATCGGTAATCACTGCAGCAAGGCGGGTTCCCGCTTCAAACAGGGTCGCTGTTTTTCTGACGATCACATCGACATACTGCTCTTCAGTGATGTCCGGGTCGTTGCAGTTCATCAGCTGCAGTACTTCACCTTCGGCAATGCGGTTGGTTGCATGCGAGAGGATATCCATGACGCGCATTTGCTGAACGGAGACCATCATCTCGAAGGCGCGTGAATAGAGAAAATCTCCAACCAGGACGCTGACTGCATTGCCCCATACGGCGTTGGCGGTCTCCTGGTTGCGGCGCAGGTCAGAATGGTCGATTACATCGTCATGCAGCAGGGTTGCGGTATGGATGAATTCGATGATGGCCGCGATATCGATGTGTTTGCCGCCCTGATAACCGACAGCCTTTGCAGCGATCAATACCAGCATCGGTCGCAGACGCTTGCCACCGCCATTGATAATATGGTGGCCGATCTGGTTGATCAGAACGATATCCGAGTGCAGTTGACTCAGGATGAACTCGTTGACCTTGATCATTTCGTCTGCAACCAGACTTTGTGCTTTTGTATCACTCATATTACGTTTATTATAACCGCGGCGTGTGAATGCTATGTAGCTCAAGTTGAATTATCAAGTATTATTTTTTACCTGGATGCCAGGATCTATAGAATCAACCATTTACAGGTCACTATACATGGCTTTCGGCTAAAATCATGCCGGAATGACGATGTTTTTAGAGCACATCTGCTGCTCGTGGAGTTGTGTCATGGCTGTCGTTGAAAAAAGTGCGCTGGTGCATCACTCTGCAGCCGAGATGTTCCGGCTGGTCTATGCTGTAGGTGACTATCAGGAGTTTCTGCCATGGTGCCGTTCTTCCAGAATGGTCTCTGAAGATCGGGAAGGGTGTCAAATCTGTGGTGAGATCGAGGTTGCACGCGCCGGCGTGGTGCAGTCATTCACAACCTGCAACCGTTATGTTGAGGGTGAGTCGATGCAGATCGATCTGCAGGAGGGGCCTTTCACTCACCTGCACGGTCTATGGGAGTTTACGCCGCTTAGAGAGAACGCCAGCAAGATTGCATTGCGTCTCGAGTTTGAATTTTCGGGTAAACTCATGACGATGGCGTTCGGCGCGGTGTTTGCGCACATTGCCAATTCGATGGTTGACTCATTTTGCAAAAGGGCTGAAGAGGTTTACGGTGGAAAATAATCTGATACATGTTGAAGTCGCCCATGCGCTGGAGGGGCGGCAATTGATCCTGCCTGTGGAAGCGCAGCCGGGAATCACTGCAGCAGAGGCAATTGAGCAGTCAGGCATTTTGCAGGAGTTTACCGATATCGACCTTGGCAAGAGCCGCCTTGGGATTTTCGGCAAAGTATCCAAAGCGGATGCCGTGCTGCAGGATGGCGATCGCGTCGAGATCTACCGTCCGTTGATTGCCGACCCCAAAGAGGCGCGCAAAAAACGTGCGGCAGAGGGAAAATCGTTGAAAAACCGCGCCCGCAAAACCCCGGAAAAAGCCTGATATGTCCGTGACTCCATCTCAACCGGATGTCGTTGCAGCTATTGATCTTGGCTCCAACAGTTTTCACATGATCGTCGCACGCCTGGACGACTCCGGCACACTCTCGATTATCGACAGATTGCGCGAACCGGTGCGGCTTGGCGGCGGCCTGACAAAAAAAGGCAAACTGCATCCTGATGCCCGCAGACGTGGACTGGAGACGCTGCAGCGATTCTCCCAGCGACTGCGTTCCCTGCCTCCGGGCACAGTGCGTGTGGTGGGGACCAACACCCTGCGGGTGGCTACGAATTCCGCCAGGTTTGTCGAGGATGCTGAAAAGCTGCTTGGCCATCCGATCGAAATCATCGCCGGTCGTGAAGAGGCGCGCCTGATCTATCTCGGTGTCGCCCATGGGCGGGAGACACGGGAAGGCAAGCGCCTGGTGGTGGATATTGGCGGCGGCAGCACCGAACTGATTATTGGTGAAGGTTTGCAAAGCCGCTTTCGCGAGAGTCTGCTGGCCGGCTGCGTGAGTTCCAGCAAGCGATTTTTCAATGATGGCGAGATCAGCCGCGAGCAGATGAAACGCGCCGTCATGGAGGCGCGTCTCACCATCTACCCGATAGCAAGCAGGTTCTGGGCGGACAACTGGGAAGAGGCGATAGGCTGCTCCGGAACCATCAAGGCGATTCGCAATATTACGCATGCACAGGGGTGGTGCGACAGTGGGGTGACGCGTGAAAGCCTCTACCGGCTGCGTGATGCGATGATCAAAGCCGGGCATATCGACAGGCTTGAACTGGAGATGCTGGAGGATGATCGCAAGCAGGTGTTGCCGGGAGGCCTGGCTGTTCTTATAGGCGTCTTTGAAACCCTCGACATCGATGAAATGCGTGTCTCGGAGCAGTCGCTGCGCGAGGGGCTGCTGTACGACCTGGTGGGCAGAATCAACCACAGCGATGTCCGCGCGGCTTCTGTACAGTCTGCTGCGGGCCGCTGGAGTGTCGATCAGCTGCAGGCGCAGAGAGTTTCCGTGAGCGCTGACAGGTTATTTCAGGCAGCCAGGAAGCCGTGGAAGCTGGATGATGACGCCCGCGATATCCTTTCGTGGGCAGCACAGTTGCATGAGATCGGACTTCAGGTTTCGCATGGCCAGTATCACAAACACGGCGCGTACATTCTCTTCAACGCAGACCTGCCGGGTTTTTCACGCCAGGAGCAGGCGCTATTGGCAACGCTGGTGTTGAATCATCGCCGTAAGTTTCGTCGCGCTGCATTCGATGCGCTGGTGAAACGTCTGAGAAAACAGGGGAGACGCCTGTGCGTATTGCTGCGTCTGGCAGTGCTGCTGCATCGCGGCCGCACGGCGGACCAGGTTCCGGATATTGAATTGAATCTCTCCGGCAAGCACATCAAGCTGCAGTTTCCCGACGCCTGGCTGTCACAGCATATGCTGACACAGGCGGATCTTGTGCGCGAGCAGGGTTATTTGAAAAAAGCAGGGTTCAAACTGGAGTTTAGTTGAGGGTCAGTTTTTTACCACAGATGCACACAGATAAGCACAGATGAAGAGGGAGCCTCTTGCAGAACTCGAAAAAGTTGTCATTTCGACTGGATGGGGAAGTCACTTCTCAATAACTCCGTGCAGGTCAACAGCCCATAGGATGTGCTGAGCTTGCGAAGTGCATCGTGTATGATCGATGCGCTTCGTTCCTCAACACATCCTATGCAACCTTGCATAACACAGGGGAATATTGAGAGATTGCAAAGAGAAATCTTAACTCATTGATAAATAAGATCTCTCACATTCGTTCGAGATGGCAGAGTTTGCTATTGACAAGTTTTGCAAGTGGCTCAAGATATAAAAAATATCTGTATTTATCTGTGTGCATCTATGGTTCCAACACTCCTCAGCACATCCTATAATAAAATCGCAATTTCGTGGGCCAGTTCCCCGACAAGGTCGCTCATGAGGCTGACAATGGCGTCAAAATCATCATCTGCCACATTGTTTTCAAGGCTATTTTGTAGACGGGCACTGCCAATCTTGCGCTGATCCCCCTGCTTGTCCAGAACACGCCAGCGTGCATCAAGATAGACGGTTTTTCCCTCTGCAATGAATCGGGTTACGTGCACCACGATCTGCCGGTCGACCGTGCGTGGTCGATCCCAGGGATAGATTTCGATATGGCTCTTTTGCAGCTGCAGGCCCAGATCCGTCGCCAGCACATCGGTAAAGTTATTCTCCAGGGAACCGGCCCAGCGATGCTGTTTGTTTGACTTCAGCTGCGTTTTCCCGGTCTGCGTGAAGATATGCGGACGGGAGAGATACTCGGGGAGCTCGATCGGGCCGATTCCAATGTTCAGATGGCGATGGGTGGATATGCTCTCGCCCGGGGAGGAGGGCGTCAGCAGATAGTAGTGAATTCCGCTTCCCGGATTAGAGACGCAGCCGTGACCAAGAAGCAGGATAAGGGGGAGAAAAAAAATCCGTTTCTGCAGTTGGTTCTTTATTCCTGGACATGTTCCTAATAATCCCTGAGTACTCAACATTATTAGAAATGCGTCAAATTTACTCATGACTCTCGCAAAGACGCAAAGCCCGCCAAGAAAAGCCCTTTGCGTCTTTGCGTCTTTGCAAGAGATTAAAATTGTTTCATGTCCCGTCAGCCTGAAACTTGATCTCGCAAAATTCTTCATTATTGGGCATGCTCCTTAATCATTTCCAAAAATCAATGCATTGGGTTTTTCATCCAGCGTCTCGGAGAGCCTGCCAACCGAACGTGCTGCGCGGGTCAGCTCTTTGAGCGTAGTCGATAACTCATAATAGAGTGGTGAACGGGCCTTGTCGCCATCCAGCATCTGTTTTACTGATTTCAGAGTGCTGTTGAGCTTTTTGATCGAGGCGGACAACTGTGCAGGCAGCGCCTGAGTATTGTCAGAATGGAGTATCGGGTTGATGCCGTCAAGTGCATGATTGACCTTACTCAGCAAGCTCTGCACCGGTGCGCTCTGCAGTTGTTCCCGACGCAGCTGCGGCTGTTCACCCAGCTCGCCTTCGGCGGGTTTGCGCACCAGGCTGTCGATATCGCGGATCAGCACATTCGCAGAGGTGAGCAGATCCTCGAGAGGGAGCTTGTCGATTTTATGAATGACTGAAGAGAGGTTGTTCATGATCTCTCCCATGGCGCTGGCGATGGTCGGAAAGACAGGATAGGGATCCCCGGGATTGATAGAGGCATGCTGCGGGTCGTTAATCATGACCAGCTCGATAAAGAGCTGGCTGGTCAGCCAGCTTGAAAATTGCAGGCGTGCGCGCAACCCCTGTGCGACGGCTTTGTCCAGCAGGGCCGGGATATTTTTCTCTTCCAGGCCGCTGCCAATACGATCCGGATTCAGAAAAATCAGCACTGGTGTGGTCAGCTTTCCTGTTTCAGCATTGCTCTCGATAGTGATATCCGCAACATGACCCACCTTGACGCCCTGGTATTCGATCGGTGAACCAATCCCCAGGCCGCGCAGTGACTCGTCAAAATGGAGGATATATCCAAATGCAGACTCTGTATTGGTAAGATCCAGGTGCGCTTCCAGACGGTTTGGATAGAGTTCAAACGTGGAGTCATTCTCAACCGGTGATCCCTCTTTCAGGCGTTTCGGCGTGGCGAAAGAGATGCCGCCGTTGATGAGCACCGCAAGCGATTCCATCTCCACAGTCATTCCCTGTGCGCCAAAATCCATCTTGAAGGCGCCCAGTTCCCAAAATTTGGTGTTGCTGTTGATAAAGCGGTCATAGGGTTCGTTGATAAAGATTCCGTAGACGATTGTCCGGCCATCATCGACAAGACGCCGGCTTTCGATCTTGCCCACTTCAAACTGCTTGTACAGCACCGGCGCTCCGGTCGTGAGCGACGCGCCAGCTGTAGAGGTGAGGAATAGATGCAGTCCCGGTTCGTCAGTGGCTGTCAGGGGAGGGTCCTCGAGTCCGGTAAAATGCTCCTGATAGCTGAGACTTTTGTCTGCCGAGGTCGACATGGCGATGTAGGCACCTGAAAAAAGCGTACCCAGGCCGGAGACTCCGCCGGGACCGATGCGCGGGCGCTCTATCCAGAAACGGGTGCCTTCATTGAGGAAATCTCTGCTCTCCTTGTTGATGCGCACAGTTACAATAACCTGCTGCAGTGTGCTGTCGAGACGCATGCTCTCTACCTTGCCGACCTCGACACTACGAAACCGGACAGCCGTTTTTCCTGTTTCCAGGCCTTCCGCAGAGACAAAGCGAATCGTAATCAGGGTGCCGAGTGAAGCATAGTGCTGCCAGGTGAGCCAGAATGAGATCACCAGAGCGGTCAGAGGAACGACCCAGATGAGAGAAATCCGGTTTGTTCTGCTTGTTGTTCGGGGCTGTGCAGCAGGGTTGCTGTTATTCTCCGGGGTCTGCTTCATTCACTGTCCCAGAGTAGGCGCGTGTCAAAACTGATCGCGGATAACATTGTGGTTATCACCATACCTGCA
>JADWMH010000302.1 GCA_015767355.1 Gammaproteobacteria bacterium | reverse complement strand
AGCTCACTACTTCCACGTTTTGCAAGAGGCTTGCAATAGACGGACTTTTTGAGAAATTACAAAAAAACTTGACAAACTTTTTTATTATATTAGAATGTACTCATGTTCTGAATTTCTCCTCCTTTATTCAGAACATATTCCTCCATTCTCCTTTGGTGGTTATTGTTTGGCGCGGCAGATTCTGCCGCGCTTTTTTTTGCTTTGAATTCGCCCGTCCCCCCTATAACTCCCTCGAAGCAAGAAAACGCACATCCGGCCAGCGCTCTTCCGCCAGGCTCAGATTGACACGCGTAGGCGCCAGGTAGACCAGTTGCTCATCGCCATCGAGCGCCAGGTTGTCATGATTTTTGATTTTGAACTGCTCAAGCATCTTTGCATCGTCACACTCGATCCAGCGGGCTGTCGCAACAGAGATAGCCTCGACAATGGCATCCACGCTATATTCACCCTTGAGACGATGGACTGCCACTTCAAACTGCAGCACCCCGATGGCGCCAAGAATCATGTCGTTATTTTTCAGTGGCCGGAACACCTGGGTTGCCCCCTCCTCGCACAGCTGTAAAACACCCTTTTTCAGCTGCTTCATTTTGAGCGGATTTTTCAGTACCACGCGTCTGAACAGCTCGGGCGCAAAATAGGGAATGCCTTCAAATTTCAGCTCCTCGCCTTCAGTAAAAGTATCGCCGATCTGGATGGTCCCATGGTTGTGCAGACCGATAATGTCTCCCGGAAAGGCCTCTTCCACCTGGGTGCGTTCGCCTGCCTGAAAGGTCAGCGCATTATTGACCTGAATCGTCTTTCCGATACGCACATGCTTCATCTTCATCGCCTTGCGGTAGCTGCCGGAGCAGACACGCAAAAATGCGATGCGATCCCGATGCGAGGGATCCATATTGGCCTGGATCTTGAAGATAAAACCGCTGAATTTCTCATCTTCAGGTTTGATTTCGCGTTTTCCCGCCTGACGCGGCTGCGGTGGCGGAGCATATTCGACAAAAGCATCCAGCAGCTCCTTGACACCGAAATTGTTGATTGCGGATCCAAAAAAGACCGGCGTAAGCTCGCCATTCAGATAGGCTTCCAGGTCCAGCTCATGACTGGCGCCGCGCACCAGCTCGATCTCTTCACGCAGCTCTTCCGCCATATCACCGATGGCCTCGTCCAGCTGCGGATTTTCCAGTCCCTGGATGACGTCACCCGTCTGTATCTTGCCCCGGTGGGTCGCGCTAAAGAGGTGCGTCGTCTCTGTGCGCATATCGAACACCCCGACAAGGCGTTTGCCCATACCGATCGGCCAGGTCACGGGCGCACATTTGATCTTCAACACATCTTCGATCTCATCCATGATTTCGATCGGGTCGCGCCCCTCCCTGTCGAGCTTGTTGACGAAGGTAAGGATCGGCGTGGTGCGCATGCGGCACACCTCCATCAATTTGATGGTGCGCTGCTCGACGCCCTTGGCGACATCGATCACCATCAGCGCTGAATCGACTGCCGTCAGGGTGCGGTAGGTATCCTCCGAGAAGTCGGCATGACCGGGGGTGTCCAGCAGATTGACGACAGCATCCCTGTAGGGAAACTGCATCACCGAGGAGGTGATCGAGATGCCGCGCTGCTGCTCCATCTCCATCCAGTCGGAGGTCGCATGACGCGCGGCCTTGCGCCCCTTGACGCTACCCGCAAGCTGAATCGCGCCGCCGAAAAGCAGAAGCTTCTCGGTAATTGTTGTTTTACCCGCATCCGGGTGAGAGATAATGGCAAAGGTGCGTCTTGACGAAACTTCAGATTGTTGTGACATGCGAGGATAAATTCAATGGTTGATGTGTTGCACGACGGCGTATGGTTTGCTCCGGCGCGTATGATAACCTTTTTTGCAAAGTTACGTCGTTTCTACAATCTAAAATCAGCAGACAGCTTTGACCAATGCACTCTCAAAATATCCTTGTGCGCTTCCCGCATCGGTAAGTCTTGAAGTAGTTGGGGCCAGGTATCACGTGCTTTGGCTAAAGCATCCAGCAGATGCACTTTCACAGCCGGCCATGAAACTCCTACACGCAGAGC
>JADWMH010000301.1 GCA_015767355.1 Gammaproteobacteria bacterium | reverse complement strand
GATTGCTTGGCGACCAGCACAAGCAACAGCAACTTCACTCCCTGTTGCAGCAGCCTCTCAATACGCTCAGCGAGGAGCAGAAGGCTCAATTGAAACAACTCTACAACGACAGAAGAGATAGCAAATAATTGAGCTATATTAATTATTTTTGCTATAATGGTTAGTTAGTCTATTCAATCATATCTACAGGTCAGTATGAAGCAGGAGAAACCAGGGTCGCAGATCAAACTGTTGATTGAGAAAGCCAAGGAACAAGGCTATCTCACTTTCACAGAGCTCAACGACTACCTGCCGGATACCATTGTCGACCCGGAGCAGTGGATTGAAAACGTTATCTCCACGTTTAAAGACATGGGAATCAAAGTCTTCGACAGTCCACCTGATGCCGATGATCAATCTATGGCTGAAGATGCGCCTGCTGCGGATGATGATGCCGTGGACGCTGCTGCTGCCGTGTTGGCAACTGTCGACAACGAGTTTGGCCGCACCACGGACCCGGTGCGCATGTACATGCGTGAAATGGGAACTGTTGAACTACTGACCCGCGAAGGCGAGCTTGAAATTGCCAAACGCATCGAGGATGGTTTACGCCAGCTATATAGCGCCATTGCACAATTCCCGCCAGCCGTGGAACAGCTGCTCGATCTGTTTGATGTCGCCTACTCCGAAAATGGCAAACTCAGCAATGTAATGTCCGGTTATATCGATTATGACGATGACACGCCGGTTACTCCCGCAAACGGACAAAATACTGATGATGAAACCCAGAAACTGGGGCCTGACCTCAAGGAGACAAAACGCAATATCACCGCGCTGAAACGCAACTACAACGCCCTGCTCAAGGCAAAACGGGAAGATGACTTCGACAAGGAAGAGAAACAGCGCGCCAAAGTTATCTCCTCCTTTATTCAGTTCAAACTGGTGCCGCCGGTTGCCAAACGACTCACCGATCTACTCAAGGACGCCATGCAGGGTATCCGCGATCGTGAACGCAGCATCATGCGCATTTGCCTTGATGCAGGCATGGATCGAAGAAGCTTCATCAGATCATTCCCTGATAATGAGACCAATCTCACATGGGTTGACGCCCAGTGCAAAGGCAAAAGCAGCACTGCAGTTAAGCTGAAATCCTCAGCTGACCAAATCCGCAAGATCCAGAACAGACTATTGAGTCTGACGGATATCACCCAGTTGAGTATTCACGAAATCAAGGAGTTGAACCGTCAGAAAGCGATTGGTGAAGCCAAAGCGCGACGCGCCAAAAAAGAGATGGTGGAAGCCAACCTGCGCCTGGTGATCTCCATCGCTAAAAAATACACCAACCGCGGTCTGCAGTTTCTCGACCTGATCCAGGAAGGCAATATCGGCCTGATGAAGGCAGTTGACAAGTTTGAGTATCGTCGCGGTTATAAATTCTCCACCTACGCAACCTGGTGGATACGCCAGGCAATTACCCGCTCTATCGCTGACCAGGCAAGGACAATACGCATCCCTGTCCACATGATTGAAACCATCAACAAGCTCAATCGCATCTCGCGTCAGATCGTCCAGGAACAGGGTCGTGAAGCAACACCGGATGAGCTGGCGGAGAAGATGGAGATGCCCGAGCATAAAATTCGCCAGGTCATGAAGATCGCAAAAGAACCAATCTCCATGGAGACTCCCATCGGTGATGATGAAGATTCGCACCTGGGTGACTTCATTGAAGACGCCAAGGTACTCTCGCCAGTTGATTCTGCAACAATGCACGGCCTGAGCGAAGCCACACAAAATATGCTCTCTGGCCTCACAGCGCGTGAAGCCAAAGTGCTGCGCATGCGCTTTGGCATTGATATGAACACCGACCACACCCTCGAAGAGGTTGGCAAACAGTTTGATGTCACACGCGAACGCATTCGCCAAATCGAAGCCAAGGCACTCCGCAAACTTCGACACCCCACTCGCTCCGAACGCCTGCGCAGTTTCCTCGACGAATAGGAAACAGCAAGTCATTCCAAAACCCCGGGCCCTTAGCTCAGCTGGTTAGAGCAGGGGACTCATAATCCCTTGGTCGTAGGTTCAAGTC
>JADWMH010000300.1 GCA_015767355.1 Gammaproteobacteria bacterium | reverse complement strand
AGCGATTCGAAATATGCTGCGTCAAGTTCAGATCGGTATCCATCTCTATTTCCCCTGCGGTTAACCAAAGCGTCCTGTGATGTAGTTTTCAGTAAGTTGATGCTGTGGATTTGTGAATATCTGGTTGGTATCGCCAACCTCGACCAGTTTGCCAAGATGAAAATAGGCTGTGCGCTGTGAAACCCGTGCAGCCTGCTGCATGGAGTGCGTCACAATGACAATGGTATAGTTCTGGCGCAGTTCATCGATCAACTCCTCGATGGTCGCTGTAGCGATCGGATCCAGCGCTGATGCCGGCTCGTCCATGAGGATGACCTCGGGGCTCACGGCAATGGTGCGCGCGATACACAGACGCTGCTGCTGGCCGCCGGAAAGGCCGGTGCCGGAGGCATTCAAGCGATCTTTGACCTCCTCATACAATCCGGCTTTTTGCAGACTGCTGACGACGATTTCATCGAGCTCGGCGCGGTTGCCGGCAAGACCATGCAACCTGGGACCATAGGCGACGTTGTCATAGATCGACTTGGGAAAAGGATTCGGTTTTTGAAACACCATGCCGATGCGCGCACGTAGCAGCACCGGATCCATCCTCTTCGCATAGATATCCTCCTCATCGAGTCGAAACTCACCTGTCACGCGACAACTGGGTATCGTCTCATTCATGCGGTTGAGACAACGCAGGTAAGTTGACTTGCCACAGCCTGACGGCCCGATCAGGGCGATCACCTCGTGATTGCCAATATCCAGGCTGACATCGAATATCGCCTGCTTGTCGTCGTAAAAGACATCGACATTTCGTGTTGATATCTTGGGCTTCTGTGTAAACGGTGATCCCACCGTCTCTTTGATCGCCTGATGGATATCCGGCGCCTCTGCTACCCGGGCCATATCTCTTCTCCTACCACTTTCGCTCAAATCGCTTGCGCAACACCACCGCCAGCAAGTTCATTGTAACCAGAAACAGCAGCAACACGATGATTGCAGCCGATGTTTTCGCCATAAAGGCGCGCTCGGGACTATCCGCCCATAAATAGATCTGCACCGGCAGCACAGTCGCAGAGTCGGTAATCCCCTGGGGAATATCAACGATAAAGGCGACCATGCCGATCATCAGCAGCGGTGCTGTCTCTCCCAATGCCTGCGCCATACCGATGATGGTGCCAGTCAATATGCCGGGCATCGCCAGCGGCACCACGTGTTGAAAGACTGTCTGTACTTTTGATGCCCCCAGGGCCAGTGCGGCATCGCGAATCGATGGGGGCACTGACTTCAGGGATGCGCGGCTGGCAATGATGATGGTCGGCAGAGTCATCAGGGTCAGCACCATACCTCCAACCAGCGGCGCCGAACGCGGTACGCCGAAGAAGCTGATAAAAACCGCCAGTCCGAGCAAACCGAACACAATCGAGGGCACAGCCGCGAGATTATTGACATTGATCTCGATCAGATCCGTCCAGCGATTCTGCGGGGCGAACTCCTCCAGGTAGACTGCTGCAGCCAGCCCCAGCGGAAACGACATGGCAAGCACTACCAGGATCGTCAGCATGGTGCCTCGCAGAGCGCCTGCAATACCAGCCTGCTCCGGTTCACGTGAATCCCCAGAAGTCAGGAATGCCCAGTTCCACTTGCTCTCAATGCGCCCCTGCTCCCTGAGTTGATCCAGCCAGGCGACCTGGTTGTCCTTGATGCGGCGGTCATCCTGCGGTAACTCTTGCATTTTTGGCTCTTTGAGAAAACTATCGACATCATCATCAGCGAGCACCCAGATCTGTTGAGTCGTTCCCAACTTCTCCGGAGCGGCAAGCAGAGTATCGCGTATCTGATACTCCGCGCCGCTGCTGATGAGTTTAAACAGCGCCTTTTTGTCTCGCCTTGCGCTGACATCAGGAAACATCGTATAGAGTGACTGTTTCAATACTCCCCGATAATTCCCTTTTTTCAGCGCAACCTCATCCGCTGGTTCTTCCACACCGAGCTTTTGCGGATCAAAACTGACATCCAGCTGAATCCAGCTCTGCTGAAAAGCCGGCCATGCCTTGATGCTGATATCAGCAAGCAGAAAGGCCA
>JADWMH010000299.1 GCA_015767355.1 Gammaproteobacteria bacterium | reverse complement strand
GGCGATCATTGCGGCATAGGCGGGAAGCAGTTTGAGCTGAGCCCGTTTCACTCCCGCCACAATGGCGTAGAGGATGGCAGCCATGCCCAGCAGCTGGACGATCAACCCCATGCCCGGCAAAGTGATTTCGCCAAGGGGCAGCCAGCGCATCATTCCCAGCAGCCCCATAGCAATAGGAACACCGCCGATAAGCAGAGCCACTGACCGACGGGCCGAACGAAAAGCCAGCGGCAGCCAGGAGTGGAACGGCCAGAGGCCTGCCTTCAGAGCAAAACCGGCGAGCGCCAGGGACACATACAAGCCTGGTGAGGGTGACGTCGAAACCGCATGACGCACCGCCTCATACTCCATGTCACTGGAGGCGGCAGCCGCGATGAACAACGCCTCGAACAGGAGCAGATCAGCCACTATCATGAAACTTATATAGATGCGTCCGGCCCGCCGCGCCGTCTCGTCTCCACCGCCAACCAGCAGGCCATAAAAACCGTAGCCCATCAGCGCCGAAAAGCTAAAAAATCCGACCATATCAGTCGCCACAATCGCGCCCAGATTACCCGCCATGGTGAGTAGAAAAAAAACAGTGAAGCGATTGTCCACAGCGTGATCGCCAGTTGTCTGCTGAAGTGTTGCAGCAGCCGTCCAAATCACCACTGACATCGCCAATAACCATCGGGTTGCCCCGTCAGCGCCAAGGCCGGAACCAAGCAGCAGCCATGGCAGTTCAACCGAAACAGGCGATGGAGCAACCAGCAGGACAATGGCCGGTAGGAGCGCAAAATAACAGGGGCGTGAGATGCGCGATCGCAGTAGCGGAAACGCCAGCACTACCGGCAGAAGCGGCGTCAACATCAACAGGATTGCACTCAGAATTTCATTCACGGCATGTATTCCAGAGTCGTGATAAAGCGCGCCCATCGCAGTGGACTGAACGGAGCAGATGCCAACAAACCCACAGCCAGTGTCAGCAAGGCGGTCACCACAGGCGGAGCCAGCAAGGCCCAGGAGGTCTCAAGACGACCGAAAGATCGCTCGTCAGGCCAGCTGTCGGGAGCCGGCTTAAACCAGGCGGCATAGAGAACCGGCAGAAAATAACCGGCGTTCAGCAGGCTGCTTCCCGCGAGGATATAAACCACCCACTCCTGCCCGGCGTCCAGAGCCCCCACTCCCAGGTACCATTTTGTGACAAATCCAGCCAGAGGCGGCACACCGATCATACCGAGTGCGCCGATCGTGAAGGCCGCCATGGTCCAGGGCATGCGCCGACCAACACCGTTCATTTCGCTGACTTTATGAATTCCCAGCGTCTCGGCAAGATTGCCGGCGCAGAAGAACAGGGTGATCTTCATCACGCCCTGATGCACCAGATGCACCAGGCCGCCGGTTGTCGCAATTGGTCCCATGATCGCGATGCCGAGTACGATATAGGAGACCTGGCTGACGGTTGAGAATGCCAGCCGGCGCTTCAGGTCATCCTGAAACAGCGCCCGCAGCGAGCCGTAGATGATGGTCGCTGCAGCCAGTACGGCGAGCGGACCCGAGACGCCAAGTTTTGTCGTGGCCTCGACGCCGTAGACATCATCGACAACCCGCACGATGCCAAAGGCACCCGCTTTCACGACCGCCACTGCATGCAGCAATGCGCTCACGGGCGCCGGCGCCACCATCGCCTGCGGCAGCCAGCCATGAAGGGGAACGAGTGCAGCTTTGACGCCCAGCCCTGCAATCAGCAATACAAAGACAACAATGAGCGATACGCGATGCGTATCAAGCAACTCTGCAACGAATCCACGGTGGGCAAACTCCAGCGTACCGGTCATGCTATAGAGCCACACCGTGCCGACCAGCAACAAGGCGCCGCCCGTGATGGTATAGATGAGATAGGTGCGCCCTGCCCTGCGCGCTACCTCCGTTTCCCGATGCACGATCAGCGGATAGGTGGCCAGGGTCAACAGCTCATAAAAGAACACAAAGGTGATCAGGTTTCCGGACAGCGCCACGCCGACAGTTGCAGTCACACACAGGCTGAAAAATCCAAAAAAGCGGCTGCGATGTGGCGAGCCCTCCAGGTAACCGATGGCGTAGATGGTGGTTAACA
>JADWMH010000117.1 GCA_015767355.1 Gammaproteobacteria bacterium | reverse complement strand
GCTAAAAGCATGCCGGAATGACGGGGTTTTTCGGAACCTTCAGATGATAGCTATTTATGCATTCATGTACTAGCGGAACAACTCCCGGCTCTTGAGAGGCTTGTAGTCCAGAGAGTGGTCGATCAGGCGTCGCATCAGCAGTTTTGCTTCATGTCTCTCTCTGGCATTCCGCCACTCTCCCTGGTGCAATGCAAGCAGTGTTTCACCATGTATCAACGCATCTGCCGCACTACAGTCCCGTGTCACTCCCTGGCCGATATTATAAGAGTAGGTTGTATTACTGCTGACCGGCTCGCCTTCACAGGTGCTATCAAGAACCACACCATAACCGGTCTCCTGCAATAGCTGCAGCTCAAAGCGGCGCAGTTCCCAATCCGGGTATTCGCTATATTGCAGATGCAGCAGCGTCTTCCAGTAAACCTGCATAAGGTTATCGCAGGCATCACCGCGCGGCAACAGGCGCATCAGGAGTTCATTCAGATAAAAACCGCAATAGAGCAGTTTTTTTTTCAGATCGAGCGGCTTTTCCACCGCTTCGGCATGCGTCAAAGTCATCACTTCGCCCCTGCCTCTCCACCTCAGTGTCAAGGGTTGGAATGGCTGCAGCGTCCCTTTGAGTCTCCCTTTGGCAGCCCCCCTTGCAATGAGCGGCATGCGTCCCTCTCCAGCGACCAGGCACTCCAGCAACAGGCTGGTATCACGATAGGGACGGCGATGCAGTAAAAACGCCGCTCGCATCAGGGATCGAGATATCCGAGCGAGGAGAGCGCTGCTTCATCCGATGACCAGCTCTTTTTCACTTTAATCCATACGTCCAGCCACACTTTTCTAGCAAAACAGTTTTCCATGGATTCTCGTGCAATGCGCGCAGTCTCCTTTAGTGCAGACCCCTTTTTGCCGATGATAATTCTCTTCTGACCTTCCCGTTCCACCCAGATCACAGCAGCTATTCTATAGCGCTCTTCGACACTCTCAAAGCGCTCTATCTCGACCGTCAGCGCATAGGGAATCTCTTTAGCATAGCGGCGTGTCAGTTGTTCGCGCAGCAGTTCCGCCGCCATGAAGCGCTCTGATTTATCTGTGACCTGATCTTCGGGAAAGAAGTTATCACCTTGCGGCAGATGAGCAAGCACCCTGTTCTCGACGATATCGATATTGTCCTGCTTAAGTGCGGAAACAGGGATCATCTCAACGAAGTCAGCAGTATCGAATCTGGAGAGATAGGCAAGCAACGACTCCTTGCGTTCCAGCAGATCAATCTTGTTGACCGCCAGGATCGCCGGTTTGCCGGAACGTCGAATGCTGTCGAGTACCGCCTCATCCTCTTCGGTCCAGACATCAGCCTGGACAACAAACAGAATCACATCGACATCATGCAGCATACGCTCCGCAGTCTGATTGAGCACCCTGTTGAGTCCCTTTGTTCCACGACGATGGATCCCCGGCGTATCAACAAAGATAATTTGACCCTGATCGAGTGTCCTGATACCCAGAATAGCGTGACGCGTCGTCTGCGGCTTGTGTGAAGTGATGGCTATTTTTTGCCCGACCATCTGGTTAAGGAGTGTCGATTTTCCGACATTGGGACGACCGACTATCGCCGCATAACCACAACGATTGTTCGTCATTTTTTGAGTTCCTCTAATAAGCGCCGTGCTGCATCCTGCTCTGCCTTGCGGCGCGACATATCGCTCCCCACTGCTTCCAGTTTTAATGCTTTCACCCGGCACTTCACCGAAAAACGCTGTTGATGCTGCTTGCCGTTGACGGAAAGAACTTCGTACTCCGGCAACGGCAGATTGATAGACTGCAGATGCTCCTGCAAACGGGTCTTGGGGTCTTTCTCACACTGCTCCAGAGTGAGTCTCTGCAGCCGCTGCAGAAAGAGATGATCGATCAAGCTTTCAACGGCGTCATTTCCCAGTTCAAGGTAGGCAGCGCCGAGGATGGCTTCGACAGCATCAGCAAGCGTCGAGTCCCTGGATTGTCCACCGGCGCGCAGTTCACCGGCGCCCATGACAAGATATTTGCTGAGTTGAATTTCGGCGCCAATCTCGGCCAGCGTCTGACGTCTGACCAGCAATGAGCGCAGGCGGCTCAATTGCCCTTCACTGGCCTGTGGAAAACGCCGGTAGAGACGATTTGCAATAACCATTCCGAGCACTGCGTCACCCAGGTACTCAAGGCGCTCGTTATTGATGCTGTCTGCACTGCGGTGGGTCAATGCCTGTTCAAACAAGGCAAGTTGCTGAAAAGGGAGATTCAGCTGTTTGGCCAGGTGTTCAGCCGCGAGTTTCAACGGATCGGGATACGCGCAGTTTCTTCAAAGTCCATCACCACTTTCATGTTGCCTGCAAGCGGTTTGCTTTCACTGTACTTCACCTTGATCTGGTAGGTCTGCTCGACGCGCTTGATCCTGACATTCTTCGTCGTGAGATGGTAGATCCCATTCATGTGTATACGCGCCATCAGGCTGTTTTTGATTTTAATCGGCGATGCCCTGAACAGCTTCGGATCTGTTTCCATCTCCCTGAGCAGTGATTTCAACGTCCAGTTTTCAAAATAGACCGTCCCCGTTTTCAGTGCAAACAGCCCCAGCGCCAGCACCATCATGGCGATGACCAGCATGCCAAGTGCTGATGCACCCTGCTGTTTTTTCAAGTTATTGAATTGAATCACCGATTCTCCCCCAGTCAATTGGAAAGCCCTCTCTCTTCCAGTCCAGATTCATCCAGATCATCGTCGCCCTGCCGACCAGGTTCTCCTCCGGAACAAAACCCCAGCAACGGCTGTCGCGGCTGTTATCCCTGTTGTCCCCCATCGCAAAATAGTGCCCCTCGGGAACTGTCACGGGACCTGTTGCGAGATATGGACAGCGCAGTTCACGCCCGGGATTAACCAGGATCTGGTGCTCGACATCTCCAAACCGCTCATTGAGGTGATAGTCGCCTGTCTCAACCTTGCCTGCGCCAACACCTTCAAAAATTCCGAGTTTCTGCTGCTGCTGCGGCTTACCATTAACATAAAGCACTTTGTGCTTATATTCAAGCACATCGCCGGGCACTCCGACAACACGCTTGATGAAATCAATCGATTTGTCTTCCGGAAAACGAAATACGAAGACATCACCGCGCTGCGGTTCACCGACATCAAGGATCTTGGTATGCGTCACCGGAAGACGCAGCCCATAGGCGTATTTATTGACGACGATAAAATCCCCGACCAGCAGTGTCGGCATCATCGAACCCGATGGGATCTTGAAAGGTTCAAACAGAAATGAACGCAGTATCAACACCACCAGAATAACGGGGAATATGGAGCGTGAAATATCGATCAGGACATGTTCCTTGACATTCTCACCACGCTTTTTGGAATAGATGAGCACATCCATCAGCCAGATAGCCCCCATCACAACGAGGGTAATGACCAGAATAAGTCCGATATTTAATGACATCAGTTAATCTCAGTAAAATAAAATTTTAGGTTTTAGGTGGTTAGGTTTTAAGTGGTTAGGTTTTAAGTGGTTAGGTTTTAAGTTTTAAGTCCTAAAACCTAAAACTTAAAACCTCCCAAAACCGGCCTAATCCTTTCCAATCTTCAAAACGGCAAGAAAAGCATCCTGGGGGATCTCGACACTCCCAACCTGCTTCATGCGTTTTTTACCTGCTTTCTGTTTTTCCAGCAGCTTGCGTTTACGCGTGATATCGCCGCCATAACACTTGGCGGTCACATTTTTGCGCAGCGCTTTGACATTTGTACGTGCGATGATTTTAGTGCCGATTGCAGCCTGGATCGCGACATCAAACATCTGCCGCGGAATCAGCTCTTTCATCTTCGCTGTTAAATCACGCCCCCGGGTTTGCGCCTGGTCACGATGCACAATAATCGACAGTGCATCGACAGCCTCGCCATTGATCAGGACTTCCAGCTTGATCAGGGGCGCCGCCTGAAAATGGCTGAACTCATACTCAAACGAGGCATAACCCCGGCTGACGGATTTAAGGCGGTCGAAGAAATCCAGCACTACCTCGTTCATCGGCAGCTCGTAAGAGACCTGTACCTGGCCACCAAGATACTGCATGTTTTTCTGAACGCCACGCTTTTCTATGCAGAGGGTTATGACTGCCCCCAGGTGATTTTGCGGCACCAGGATCGTTGCAAGGATGATCGGTTCGCGTATCTCCTCGATCACGGATGAATCAGGAAGGTCCGCAGGATTATCGACTTTCACGACCTCGCCGTCCCTGCGCTCAATCTCATAGATCACTGTTGGAGCAGTGGTCACCAGGTCAAGATCATACTCTCTCTCCAGCCGCTCCTGCACGATCTCCATGTGCAGCAGTCCCAGGAAACCGCAGCGAAAGCCGAATCCAAGCGCCTGGGAGGTTTCAGGTTCAAAATGGAGCGCCGCATCATTCAGGCGCAGCTTGCGCAGCGCCTCGCGCAAATTCTCATAATCTTCAGAGCTGACCGGGTAGAGGCCGGAGAAGACCCGCGGCTGCATCTCTTCAAAACCGATCAGAGGTTCAGATGCCTTGTTGTCTGTCAGGGTAATGGTATCCCCCACGGGAACGCCGTCAATCTCCTTGATACCGGCAATCAGATAGCCCACTTCACCGGCAGAAAGACGCCCGGTCTCCTTCATTTTCGGTGTAAAGACGCCAACCTTGTCCACCTGGTAATTGCGCCCTGACGACATCACTGTAATCTTGTCACGGTTGGCGAGCGAACCATTGACAATACGGATCAATGAGATAACTCCAACATAAGAGTCAAACCATGAGTCGATAATCAACGCCTGCAAAGGCGCCTTTGTGTCGCCTTCAGGCGGCGGAATCACCTCGACCAGCTTATCGAGCAGTTCCCTGATGCCGACCCCGCTCTTGGCGCTAACCCGCAGCGCATCCTCTGCATCCAGGCCGATAATCTCCTCGATTTCGTTGATCACCCTCTCCGGCTCTGCCGAAGGAAGGTCGATCTTGTTGAGAACCGGCAGCACCTCAAGACCCTGCTCGATCGCGGTGTAGCAATTCGCAACGCTTTGCGCCTCGACACCCTGCGCCGCATCCACGACCAGCAGTGCTCCTTCACAAGCTGCCAGTGAGCGGGAAACCTCATAGGAGAAATCTACATGCCCGGGGGTATCAATAAAGTTGAGCTGATATGTTTCGCCGTCATTCGCCTGATAATCAAGCGTGACGCTCTGCGCCTTGATGGTGATGCCGCGCTCGCGTTCAAGATCCATGGAGTCGAGCACCTGCGCCTCCATATCACGCTCACTGAGCCCGCCGCACAGTTGAATAAAGCGGTCGGCAATGGTCGATTTGCCATGATCGATGTGCGCAATAATGGAAAAATTCCGGATGTGGCTAAGGTCGGTCATTCAGTCTGCAATCATATAGAGAGTGTATAGCGGTGGATTGAAAAAATGAGACGACGATCCTACTCGCAAGACTGCGCATAATAACAAAATTGAGGCATGCAGGCTGAGATATTAAACCAGTTGGCAGTTGGCAGAAGTCTAATCGAGTCATTGTCAACGGCAATTCTAAATATAGAGAGAAACTCACCACGAAGAACACGAAGTGCACGAAGACATTTTTTTAACCAATTGAATCTTCGTGGTCTTCGTGAGCTTCGTGGTAAAAGTCTTTTTAGGCGCAGGCACTCTATTGATCCCTTGATAATTACTGCATTGCCAACCTCAAGCTTGTTGTTATTGTTTTGCTGACGACAGCTAACTGCCTACTGCAAACTTTGTATTCCTGTAAACTGGCGACTGCAAACTTTCTTCTGGTAATCGCATGGCTAAAGCAGCCCACTCAACTAGCTCCCTCGCCTCGCAAGCCGACCGGCACACACTCTATGAACTCTCGGTGCAGTGTCCTGAGGCCGAGGTCGATTTTATTGAAGATGCGTTTCTGAAGCTGAAAAATCGCAAGGCGCTGAGCCTGCGGGAGGATTTTTGCGGCACTGCCGCCGTCTGCTGTGAATGGATCAAACGCAGCAGCCGCAACAGCGCTATTGGCGTCGATCTTGATACCGAGGTGCTGGAGTGGGGAAAGAGACACCATCTCTCTCAACTTGACAGCAGTCAGAAGAGACGTCTGGCGCTGCATAACCATGACGTACTGACAGTGGATACCGCTCGTGTGGATGCCATCGCAGCGATGAATTTCAGCTACTGGCTCTTCAAGGAGCGCAGCCTCCTGAAACGCTATTTCAAAAGCGCCAGCAAAGCGCTTGTCGATGACGGCGCTCTTTTCCTGGACGCCTATGGTGGTTATGAATCATTTCAGGAGATCGAAGAGCAGCGTGAAATCGATGAAAATGGAGACGCATTCACCTATATCTGGGAGCAGGAGCGTTTCAATCCGGTTGATAACGGTCTGATCTGTTCGATTCACTTTGAGTTTGATGACGGTTCACGCATCGAACGCGCCTTCCACTACGACTGGCGCCTGTGGACGCTGCCCGAGATTCGGGATCTGCTGCTGGAGTGCGGATTTTCCAGGGTAACGACTTACTGGCAGGGATTCGACGAAGATGATGAAGGAGACGGAGATTTCAACCCCGTCACCCGGGCGGACGCAGATGCCGGATGGATATGCTATCTGATTGCAGAGAAGTGATCTGCGCCAAATCGATGCGCTTCGTTTCACTCAACACATCCTATTAATCGCACCATGCACTGATT
>JADWMH010000298.1 GCA_015767355.1 Gammaproteobacteria bacterium | reverse complement strand
ATTTGTAAAGATGTTGAGCGCTCAAGGATTACTAATCGGATTGCTGACAACTGCAAACTTTGTTTTCCTGCCTACTGCCAACTGATGACTGCAAATTTTCTTACGAGAGCTCCCGCTCCACCCTCTCCACATTCCGCAGCATCAACTGCTGAACTTCCGCCATCACGGCTGCTTCATTCTGCTTGAGCTTATTCCGGTCTACAAAATAGGGTTCGCTGTAGGAGACCACCACCTTGCTGAACGGCTTGGGAAGCCGGTGCTTGTCCCAGGAGGGAAAGACCCACTCCCGATTGGCCGCAATATGGGCGGCAACGATCGGACTTCCTGACATAAGGCTGATGTAGAGCACTCCTTTCTGCAGTTGACGTACAGGACCACGCGGACCATCCGGTGTAATTGCCGCAGAGTGGCCCTGTTTCAACAATTTCACCATCGCCTTGACCGCTTTCGCTCCACCTTTCGATGCTGAACCACGCACCGGAATATTGCCAAAAAGGCTGATTCCCCTGGCGATGAGTTCTCCATCCCTGCTGTCACTCGCCATCATTGCAACTTTTTCATTGCGGATGAACCATGCGGTCATCGCGGTATTTTCATGCCAGGCGGCATAAATCCATGTTTGCCCCTGCTTTTTTAGCTGCTCTTCAATCTCTTTGCCGAAGTATTTCACCCGGCAAGTCAACATGATAGTGCTCACCACTGTTTTATACAGCCAGGAGAATAGAAGCAGCTTCACCCTGTGCCTCGCATCAAATCACTGACAACTGCGGAAACACAATCCAGAGCTCCCTGATTTGCCAGGACCACGTCGATTCCCGACTGTCCCATAGTATGGCGCATATCCGCATCATCAAAAATCTGCTCAAGCGTATGCAGCAGGGCTGCCTCATCGTCAATCTGTTGCAATGCTCCCGCCTCCTGTAGGAGCGCCGTGATCGTCAGAAAATTCGTCATGTGCGGACCCACGATCACAGGCAAGCCCAGTGAAGCGGGCTCGAGAATATTATGACCGCCGGTCGATGCCAGACTGCCGCCGACAAAAGCAATATCGGAGGCAGCGTAAAAAACTGTCAGCTCACCCATGGTGTCGCCAAGATAGAGTGATAATCCGGGCTTGCACACCGGCACCTCGGAGCGTCTGGACCAGGAGAGGCCGGATTTTTCAATCATTGCAGCCACAGCGTCGAAACGTTCAGGATGGCGGGGGGTCAAAACCAACAGTGCATCCGGGTAGCGCTGCATGAGCTGCTGATGAACGCGCAATACAATCTCATCTTCGCCTGCGTGGGTGCTGGCGGCAATCCACACCGGACGCTCTGCGCCGCAGGCCGCTTTTAACAGTGCGCCCTGCTCGCGGATGCTGGCCGGGATGCGCACATCGAACTTGATGCTGCCGCACAGGTGAACATCTTGTTTCTCTGCTCCCAAATCAATAAATCGCTGCGCATCAGCCGGGTTCTGCACCGCAATCGCACTAAAACCCTGCAGCGCTTCACGCGTCATCCCTGCGACACGTTGATAGCCTTTCGCTGAACCGGCAGAGAGACGCGCATTGGCCAGCACCACAGGGAGTGCTCTGTGTTTGCAGATGTGCAACAGGTTGGGCCATATCTCGGTCTCCATGATGATCAGGATCCGTGGACGCAACCGATCCAGCACACGATTGACGGCGCCAGGCATGTCGAACGGAAAATAGAGATGCGTCACCTCCTGCTGATACAACTCCCTGACCCTGTCCGCTCCCGTTGGCGTAGTGGTGGAGATAACTATTGTTGTTTCTGGAAACTGCTCCTTTAACCAGCGAACCAGCGGTTGGGTTGCCTGGGACTCACCAACAGAGACAGCATGTATCCAGATGCATTGCTGTGGTATCTGCTGTGAAACATACCCGAAACGTTCACCGATACGCTCTCTGTAACCGGGGTTTTTTCGTCCACGCAGCCACAACCGCAGCACCAGCAGCGGTGATAGCAGATAGATTAAGAGTGTATAGAGTTGTCTCAACTGTGGAACCAGAAAGTATGGAATATGAAAATGGTTTTAATCTTAGCATGACAGTGGGTTAAAACACTGTTTTCAAATGACAATCATGTTAAAATGCGCCTGTGATTCTACAACATTGCGA
>JADWMH010000017.1 GCA_015767355.1 Gammaproteobacteria bacterium | reverse complement strand
ACCCGCCTCAGTTGGCGGGTTAGTCCATCCATTACAGAGAGGCTGGTCTATCAGGGATCAACACGACCCGGCCCGAGCAGTGGGCAGAGGAAATAATGGTCATTCTCGTCCATTATTCCGTCTCCATCGTCCACCCACCAGCGTCCACCCACATAATCGCCAGCATCTCCAGGGCCAAATTTCGTTTGTAATCCTGTGGGTCCTTTCATTTCCAGAAGCTGGAAATCTCCCTTGTACGGCAAATCTGCTAGAACAATCGAATCAAAATATAAACCTTGTGAGGTCACATACACTATGGGAGCATCTTTTCCTCCTCGTCCTTTTTCACGCTCAGCGTATGAATAACTCGCCGCAACAAGCGATGCGACGCCGATCATCGTTACGATACTCGCTGTTGATAATGTTTTCATGATGAAGTTCTCTTTCAATGTGATTGGGAACTTCAGTATTGCAGGGATGGTTGAGCCAATCCTCACAAGGACATCACAAGTTGATCACGAAATTGTAACGGCTGTTATTTATGGGCAACTCCTGATGGTATGGAATCTCCTGATAAGACTTGAAAATCCCCGATTCATCTGCAATCCTTTGACCTTCGGATCCAGATTTCTCAATAGAGTTTAATATTCATGAGTCTCCACCCCCTGGAGTATAGAGAATGACAAGGGTTGCGCCAGGAATCCGGCGGGTCTATTTGGCATTGGTGCTGTTAGTGGCAGGCGTTTATTGCATTGTCGGCTTTTACCCATTCAAGCTGGCGCCACCCTCTTCCGGAGAACAGGAGAATGGCGCTGAATTAAAGCCCGGAACAGGGCTGCAATTCCGCTCGCCGGGAATTGCCGGGACCCTGGCACCGCCTGCATGGCTGCAGAAGGTCATTACTAGATCCGACTTCAAACTGTCACTTGAAGTGCGGGCAACCGATCGGGAACAGTATGGTCCGGCGCGTATCTTCACCGTGTCAGCAAGTCCTGATCTCCGCAACATCACGGTGGGTCAGCATGGCGGCAGCCTGAGTGTGCGCGTGCGAACTCAGCGGACTTCTCTCAATGGAACCCCGGACTATCTGATAAAGGATGTGTTTTCCGAGCCGGGATGGCGCCGCATCGAGATATTCGTCACCGGGAAAACTCTTGAAATTCATGTCGATGGAGATTTACAGGTCATTGAACGTCTAACAGATCAACCGTTGGATGTTTGGGATTCAGGTTATAGACTGGCTTTAGGCAACGAACTGACGGGGGATCGTCCGTGGCTGGGAGAGATTCGCAAGGCTGTCGTTCGTGTCGGAGATCAATCGTTCAACTATCTCTCCCCCGGCGCACTGCACATTGCGAAAAAATACAGTGTGACCACAGCTAAGATGGCTCATTTTCTACTCTTTAGCAAACTGCAGTTCAATAATGACACTCTCATGGATTGGGCGATCAATTTTCTGGGTTTTGCGCCATTCGGCTGGTTGGTGGGAATGCTGCGCAGGCCGGGCTCCGGTATTCTCCTGGCAACTTTACTCGCAGCAGCCATGAGCGCCACGATTGAAACCGGCCAGTTGTTGTTCCTGGTTGATCGATTTCCCTCCACTGTGGACTTGATCCTCAATACGCTCGGAGCCTCTGTGGGGGCCTGGATTGCTGGAAATTTTGACCTGATTGTCAGCAGGCGTCCAATCGATAAATGATCAAACTGGCAAATAAAATACTTTGGAAATGGCTTGGATAAAGAGCCTCTTGCAAAATCCAAAACCAGATTGCTGCGTCGTCTCCCGCTCCTTGCAACGATATCTGGACTAGATGCATCCGGGAACGTATTTGACGTATTGTTTTTCTGGATTCACGCAACATGATTGGGGTATGCTCCATCTACTAACAACAGGATTGGCCCCACTATGACCACCGCTAAACCGCAGGTACGCGAACTCTATCTCTGGGAGGCGCTGATCTCTCTGTTGTCTCTGGTTGTGGGCATTGTATTCTCCATTGCGATCTACGGCATGGACCCGCAAATCCCCATGTTGCTCGGCGTGATGGTGGCTGCATTGATGGCCTGGCGAGCGGGTTATTCATGGAAGGATATCGAAGCTGGAATGGTAGCGGGAATCACGAATTCGCTGCAGGCGATCATGATCCTGTTGATCGTCGGTATTCTCATAGGCGTATGGATACAGAGCGGGGTGGTTCCCACGCTGCTCTATTATGGCCTGGACATCATCCATCCGCAGATCTTTCTGGTGGTGACGGTGCTGATCTGCGCCGTCACCTCTCTGGCGACTGGTAGTTCCTGGGGCACCAGCGGCACCATCGGTGTGGCCCTGATGGGAATCGGCGGCGGTCTGGGGTTTCCCGTTGCCGGTGGTGGCCGGGGCCGTTTTGTCCGGCGCCTATTTCGGCGACAAGCTGTCGCCGTTGTCGGATACCACCAATCTGGCTCCGGCTATGGTGGGCACTGACCTCTATACACACATCAGGCATATGCTCTACACCACCAGCGTGGCCTTTACGTTGACTCTGATCATCGAACTGGTGCTCGGGTTTATGTGGGGGGAGCATGGAGAGGCGCATATCGAGTCTATCACGCAGTTCCACGATGTGCTGGGAAGCCAGTTCAATATCTCACCCATATTGCTGTTGCCGCCGGTGCTGGTGATGGCAATGGCGATGTTTCGTATCTCTGCGATCCCCGGTATCGCAGCCGGCGCTGTCTTTGCTGCATTTCTGGGGTTTTTGTTTCAGAATTACTCCTACGAAACCCTGATGGGCGTTGCCTACTCTGGTTATGTCAGCGACTCAGGCATCGAGGCGGTGGATAAATTGCTCTCCAAGGGTGGTCTCAACTCCATGATGTACACGATCTCTCTGGTTATCTGCGCGATGATGTTCGGCGGGATCATGGAGCACACAGGGCAAATGCGAGTGCTGGTGCAGGCCATACTCAGCCGGGTCAAGTCGCGAAAAGGCCTGTTCAGCGCCACGGTGTTTACCGCGCTGGGCGGCAACATGGTGTTGTGCGACCAGTACATGACCCTGGTCATGACCGGGCGCATGTACTCGCAGGCCTTCCGGGACCGGGGGCTGCATCCCAAAAACCTCTCGCGGGTGGCGGAAGACGCAGGTACGGTGACAGCTAGTCTGGTGCCATGGAATTCCGGCGGCGCCTACCAGTCCGCAACCCTTGGTGTTCCAACCATCGCCTATGCGCCTTTTGCGTTCTTCAATTGGCTGTCGCCGCTGGTGACCCTGATGTTCGGCTGGTTCGGCTGGACCATCGCACCGCTGGATGAACCTGAAGAGTCGGATGAGGTTGAGGCTGTGACAGAGGCAGAGCAAGCTGAGCCTGACGGCGGGGATTCTATCCCCCGGATCCAGACAGAAAACTGAACGCCAGGGGAACACGATAAGCCCCTCGGTCTAAATCCCTCACCCTACCCCTCTCCCGGAAGAAGAGGGGAATGGATTGCCCCGGAGTGAGAGGGGAGTGATTGGTTTATGCGGCCAGTTTTCTCAGAACATAGTGCAGGATGCCGCCGTGCTGGTAATACTCGACCTCATTCGGCGTGTCGATGCGCACCTTGACAGTGAACGATTTACTGCTGCCATCGGCTGCGGTAGCCGATACCGTCACTTTTTTGGCCGAACCATCGCCGAGACCGCTGATGTCATAGCTCTCGGTACCGTCCAGCCCATGGCTTGCGGCGCTCTCGCCATCCATGAACTGCAGCGGCAGTATGCCCATGCAGACCAGGTTGGTGCGGTGAATGCGCTCGTAGCTCTCGGCGATGACAGTCTGTACGCCGAGCAGTTTGGGGCCTTTTGCCGCCCAGTCGCGGGATGAACCGGAGCCGTACTCCTTGCCTGCAATCACGATCGCCGCTACTCCATCATCGATGTAGCGCATGGCGCCGTCATAGATGGACATCTGTTCACCCGTTGGCTGGTGCCGGGTGACGCTGCCCTCGGTTCCCGGGGCCAGTTGGTTGCGCAGGCGGATATTCGCGAAGGTTCCTCGCATCATCACTTCGTGGTTGCCGCGGCGCGAGCCATAAGAGTTGAAGTCTTTGGGGTCGACGCCATGCTGCTGCAGATATTGACCTGCCGGTGCATCCGCCTTGATCGCTCCGGCCGGAGAGATATGATCGGTGGTAATGGAGTCGCCCAGCAGCGCCAGGCAGCGTGCGCCGCTGATATCGGTGACATCGTCGATCTCTTTGCTCATACCGGTGAAGTAGGGCGGATTGCGGATGTAGGTGGAGTCTTCGTCCCATTCGAAGACCTGCTCGGCAGGCGCATCGAGTCCCTGCCAGCGCTCATCGCCGTCATAGATGCCGGCATAGGCGCCGATGAAAGAGTCGCGATCCAGGTTTGCAGCGACAGCGTCGTTGACCTCCTGCCGGGTTGGCCAGATATCTTTCAGATAGACCGGATTGCCATCGGCATCTTCGGCCAGCGGTTCATTGTAGGGATCGATATCCATGCGTCCGGCAATTGCATAGGCGACGACCAGTGGCGGTGAGGCCAGGTAGCTCATGCGCACCTCGGCATGCACGCGGCCCTCGAAGTTGCGGTTGCCGGATATGACCGAGGCAACGCTGAGATCGCCCTCGGCAATTGCCCTGGAGACAGGCTCCGGCAGCGGGCCGGAGTTGCCGATGCAGACGGTGCAGCCGTAGCCGACATTATAGAAGCCCAACTGCTTGAGTGAATCCATCAACCCCGATTTTTCCAGATATTCGGTCACCACCATGGAGCCTGGACCGAGAGAGGTCTTCACCCAGGGTTTGACGCTGAGGCCTCTCTCGACGGCTTTTTTGGCAACCAGTCCGGCGCCCAGCATGACCGAGGGGTTGGAAGTGTTGGTGCAGGAGGTGATGGCGGCAATGACGACCGAGCCATCGTCCAGTTCGACCTCTTCACCATCAATGGTGGTAGTGATCGCCTTGCTGCTGATATTGCGCTCCTCTTTGAAAGCAGCCAGTGCTTTGGCAAACTCCTGCTTGCTTTCAGAGAGCAGTACACGATCCTGCGGACGTTTGGGACCGGCCATCGATGGCACGATGGTTGAGATGTCCAGCTCCAGGGTTTCCGAGTAGGTCGCCTCGGGAGTCTCCTCAGTGTGAAACATTCCCTGGGCTTTCGCATAGGCTTCCACCAGGGCGATCTGTTCATCAGAACGCCCGCTCAGGCGCAGATAGCTGAGCGTTTCATCATCAATCGGGAAGAGTCCGCAGGTGGCGCCATATTCCGGCGCCATGTTGGCGATTGTAGCGCGATCCCCCATCGGCAGGGTGCTGACCGCAGGGCCATAGAACTCGACAAATTTTCCGACCACGCCATGTTTGCGCAGCGTCTCCACGATAGTCAAAACCAGGTCGGTAGCCGTTGTACCTTCAGGCAGTTCGCCTGTCAGTTTGAAACCAACGGCGCTGGGAATCAGCATCGAGACGGGCTGTCCCAGCATCGAAGCTTCCGCCTCGATACCGCCGACGCCCCAGCCGAGTACGCCGAGGCCGTTGACCATGGTGGTGTGGGAGTCTGTGCCGACGAGTGTGTCGGGATAGGCCTGTAGTACGCCGTCATTCTCCTGGCCCATCACCACGCGCGCGAGGAACTCCACGTTCACCTGGTGCACGATGCCGGTGTCCGGCGGCACTACCTTGAAGTTGGAGAATGCCTGCTGTCCCCACTTCAGAAACTGGTAGCGCTCTTTGTTGCGCGAGAACTCCAGTTCGGCATTTTTTGCAAAGGCATCGCCATTGCCGAAGTAGTCCACCTGCACAGAGTGGTCGATCACCAGTTCGGCCGGCTGCAGCGGGTTGATCTTTTCCGGGTCGCCGCCCAGTGCCTTCATGGCGTCACGCATTGCAGCCAGATCGACAACGGCGGGAACGCCGGTAAAATCCTGCATCAGAACGCGCGCAGGGCGGTACTGGATCTCGGTGGATGGCTCGGCAGCCGGATCCCAGTTGGCGATGGCCTCGATGTCGCCTTTTTCGATGGTCACACCATCTTCATGGCGCAGCAGATTTTCCAGCAGGATTTTCAGTGAGAAGGGGAGTTTCTCACTGCCTGCAACGGTGTCAATTCTGTAGATTTCGTAGTGGTTGCCCGCAACATCGAGCGTGGATTTTGCATTGAAGCTATTCATAGGGATATTTGGCATCAGTAGAGGAATTTGCAGGGTGAGACTATACCATAGAGCGCCTGAAATCCGCCTCTTTTGCCTGTTTTAACCACAGATGCACACAGATAAAAAGATGTAAGAATATCTGTGAGCATCCGTGTTTATCTGTGGTTAAACATTCATAATCAGAGTGTAGGGTGATAATAATCTCTGCACATGGCCTCGGAAAACGATGAAAAACTCTCACCAGCATTGATCAACCGTTGCTGCCGGGCCCTTCTTGCCGGTTGATGTCAGCGTGAAGGATGGACAGCTGCTGTCATTGGCCTGGGAGCCGGTTGCCGTCGCAGTTAAGGTGTAGCTTTGATTGCTGTTCGACAATGTTACGGCCAGGCTGTAATAGCCATGTTCAGTATGAGGTGATCCGGTGATGCGTGTCGGTGTGGCATCCTTGTATGAAGAGTCATTATTTGCGTAATAGCGCTCCATGCCTGCGGCAAGATCTTGCAGCTCTCTGACGGCTTCGCCGCGTCTTGCCTTGGTGATGAATGATTGATAGCTAGGGTAGGCGAGGGTGGAGAGGATCGCCACAATGGCGATAGTGATGAGTAGTTCGATCAGTGTGAAACCAGCGAGAGTAGTGTGTGCCTTGTACATGGCTATGGAACCTCTGAATAAGTCCATGGGATGGGGGTTCGGGGGAAGGGAAAACTTCCCTATTGCTCCAGGTCAACCCATGACTGGCGCGCCTCAGAGTATTTTTTGTCAAGGTGCGGAATCAGTTCATAGGGGGCGTTGGATGCATCGTCATCACCATCCGGTCTCTCTTCGCCACTCATCAGAGGTGGTTTACCACGCTCGTGTTTGTACTCCTCATAATAGAAGAGAAATTCTTCGAGTTCGAAATCAGAGGATTCAGCTGCGATTGCATTTTCGATGACCTTGCATTCAGGGCTGTCCGTCAGGGTGACAGCTGTCACTTGAGTGTTTTCGTAGGTTGAGGAGATGCAGTCATTGTCATCAAGATCCTTGATCAACTCTCCGGTCTTCTCTGAAAAATCGGAGAAAAATCCGGCAAACCCCTGATCGCAGTTGAGCACACAACTGTAGTTGATCGCATTGAGGTAGACTGCATTTTGACCATTCGAAATGCTTGCAATAACAGGGCGTGAGAAGAGATCATAGCCGCTGAGTTGCTCGCCAACCGGATAGCGGTCATCCTCTGCATCAACCCTGTAGAGGTCTCCATCATCAAGCGCGCCGCTGTTGTCAAAATCGGAGATGACAACCGGGGGTGCTCCACCGTCGAGCCAGTTTAATTCATTGTAGGCATGCCTGATGGTTGCACCGTCTTCGTCAATCCATGCAGAGACGAACTGCACACGTCCGGAGCGCAGCACCGTTTGATCGACAACACGTTCAGATGCGTGAGCGGGCGGGAAGGCCGCAACCCAGCCCGAGGCGCCACTACCCGTGGTCTCTGCGATGCGCAGCGTAACAGTCTGACCATCCACGTCGACGATTGTGACTTCGCTAAGCGTTGTTCTGTTGAGATCTGCTTGCTTGACCGTGGCGGCCTCGGTAACAGCCACGGCAGGGGTTTTATCACGGATTCCAAACACGTATTGTGGGGTTGCATCTGCAGCATCGGCCCCGCTCAGCAGGCTGCCAGTGCCGAAGTAGATCATGTATCCGCCGTCGGGGTGGCGCGCGACCTGCGGACGGGTGGTTATCGGATGTGCGCTGCCGGCGCTGAAGAGTGGTATGCGCGGCGGTTCCAGTGATGCCAGGTCAAATTTCCACAGATTGCCATTGAGATCTCCTGCATAGGCAATTCCAGCAGCTGTGACAACTGCAGGCGCCGAAAGACCGCGATTGCCGCTGCCTGCAGGGATTGCCGTGACGACAGGGGGGTCCTGCAGTGAAATCAGCAGCAGTTTAGCTTCGTTGCTGGCTGAGAGGTAGCCGTTACCACTGATCACAACAGGCTCGGAAGCTGCACCGGGAGGGAGCCGGATGATGAGAGGCGCAGCGTGAATATAGCCAACGTCGTCATGGTCGGAGAGTTCCCATACCACGGTCCGGCTATTCAATTCCGCACTGCTGATATCCAGCAGAAACAGTGCTTTCCCTCCAGCACCCAAGCTGCCGACCAGCAGGCTTTTCCAGCTCCCTCCAACTTTTGCATCACTGCTCGACAACCCACCGTCGACATAATAGCCATGTGTGTAACCGGGCTGCGCCAGACGATTCAACTTTGGAATGAGTACGGAGGGGAGGTAGGAGTAGACGAGTGTGCCATCATCCGCATCGAATACATGCAGCATGCCGTCATTGGCGCCGACATAAATACGCTCGCCGCGATCCTTGTTGGCGCTTCTGAAGGGTTCATAAGCTGCATCAGTTACGGAATTGTCGTCAGGTGCACCGGTATGGATTGGCGTCGAGTGCAGCATGTCGCCGATGGCATGGAGGCGGATGCGATAGATGCCGTCAGGAAGCTCCCCTGAGCGGTCGCCGCGAATGAAATCCACGATATCTTCACCGTTGTATGGGGAAGCCGGCCCAAGCGGGTTGGCAGTGATTGCCGATTGCTGCCCGGGACTTAGCAGATTCCACTGAAAGGCGATTTGCTCACCATTGCCATCGAGAGTGATGATCTGCCGCTGCCGCCAGTAGGGTGAGGAGAGCGACGCAAGCTTCTCCAGTTCATTGTATCTTCCCCCGGTGCTCCATTTTCCAGGTGATTTCTTTCCGCTTGCGTCGATGATCCATTCCCGCAGATCTCCGGACCAGGCGATATTTTCATGCCACACCTGATAGGCGCTGGCGCCAGAATTGATGCGCAGATCATAGTTCGTGAGTTCCAGCGGCGCGATATTCCAGATTGGCTGGGTAGCCGGATCCACTACTGTGTCGGCGTAGATATGTCCTGTCATGAGCGTAGCCATGTTGATGATGACAGCTTTTGTAGATCTATGAAGTCCGTTTTTCATGATGCTTTCCATTCACTTTCGATATTGTGATGTAATTTCTCAATAAGCCCGTTAAATGCTGATGCACTTCGTTCCTCAACACATCCTATGCTCAAATATATCGTTATGGCGATATTCCCTCCAGCGTCCGGTAGAGAGATTGAACGATGCGTCTGCTTCCCTTTCCGGCAATAGCAAAGGCCGAGATGCGGAACAGGTAGTAGGAGACTCTGTTGTTCATTTCAGGTTGTTCGTCCTCAGCGATATTGTCGCCGCTGCTCTCATAGACCGGGCCGAGATATTCGATGGTGTAGGCGCCATTGATGCCATCTTGTGTGACGATTTTTGAAGCTGAGCCGTCCTTCCATCCGGGCCAGTCAATTGAGGATGGGTCTATTCCACTCTCTCCAATTTGATGATAGTGGTTCTGCAGCGTGGATCCACTGGCGACAACACTCGAGACATCTTTTTCAGCGATGCGCAGCAGATACTCGGCGTCATGCAGCGCCCTGTTGTGGAACTGGCTGTTGCTCGCCATCAGCGACTCAAGAAACGAGGTATTCAGCGACAGGGCGCCGAGCAGTGCAATCACCAGTAATAAGATCAGAGCAATGGCGAGCGCCGCTCCCTGTTGGTTTTGATGAAACGGCTGGTGTGAATTTTTCATCCGCTTTATCTCCTCTTCAATTCCTCAGCTGCACTGTGGTGGAGTACAATTGACGCCGAAAATGGTCGTCAACGGCGTAATGATGACTGCCCATGGCATAGGTGCGGCGATTGGTGAGCAACGGTTCGGTGCAGGCGGCGCGCAGCAGCAGCCATACTCTTGCAAGGAGAACCGTAGAGTGAACGGCGCTGTTCGAGGTCAACTCCGCCCATTCTCTCCACTCTGATGCAGAAGCAAATGGCGCATCCCATTCAGAACCAGTCACACTGTCAGCATCCAGGTAGCGATAGGAGACGCCATAACTACTCATATCATCATCAGGATCGAAGTCGATGACTCCATACTGAAGCTGCAGCTGTTCGACTCCCGTTACCAGCTCTTCAGCGGCAGGACGGCCGTTGCTGTCAAGAGTTTCACGCCACAGAGCCGGCGGCACGCTTCCGTCGGGACAGAGAGTGGTCGAGGGGCGAATATAGTAGGCGCGTGCGGTGATTTTCTGCACGATAGAGGGTTCTGCAACCTGGTTGCTGTCGCTTTCGGAACCAGTGAACAATGCGCCTGCGGAGGAGTTTGAGCGCAGATACAACTGCTTGTCCGACAATGGGCCCGTCACAGCAGCAGGGTGGGCATAGCGCGTTACAACAATATCGCCGCGCAGATAATCGCTGTCCGGGATGCACGCATATTCACCATTCGTATCATTGAGTCCGAACAGCGGGCGGGCAAGCATGCGTCCCCATGCGTTGCCAAGTGGACATTTTCCATCCGCTTCCAGCGGAGCGGCTGTGCCTTCGACTGCGGTGATATTTTTCAAGCCGCCGAAATAACCGGCGCGGCGCAGATCACGGCTTATCAGATCGAGTGCATAGCGTGCATTCTCCTGAATCTGTTGAAGGTTTAATTGGGCCTCGACGTTCCTCTTACTGCTGATGAAGATCTTTCCAGCGCCGGCGATCAGCACGGAGCCGATAACCAGTGCGATCATGATTTCGATTAGAGTGAGACCCCGCTGCATGCTTGTGGATGAAGTCAGATCATTCGCCGTCACAGCAGCACCCTGAGTTGAAAAAGCTGCAATGCATCTCCGGTTTGAGGCGGACAGCTGGTATTCGGCGTTGTGATGCGTGCTTCATTCCAGCACAATGAGATGGTCATCAGGGTCGAATCGATGCCATCTATAGTGACTGCAGTTTTTGTGATATTGCCACTGCCATCAGGCAGGAGGGAGAGCCGTTCATGCCAGCTCGACAGGTCCTGCCTGCTCATCTGCCGTGATGTGCAGGGGTTCGTGCCGCACTCGGGCGGGGAGGGTTTTTCAGACAAGCTGCCGATATAGGCTCCTGCATTGACATGCGGCTGATTAACCTTAAGGCGGTCGGAGATATCACTGGCGAGGGCAATCACTTCAGAGCGCATGCGCCCCGTCTCGGTCGAGCGCATACTGCTGACCTGCATACCGGCATAACCGAGCAGGCCGATCGACAGAATCACCATGGTCACCAGCACTTCAATGAGTGAGGAGCCGGCGTTTCGTATGAAATTTGGAAAATAGCAGGGTCTGAATTGCATCGATGAGACTCCGTTCAGTGATGCTTCATGTGTACCTCGTAAAAGATCCACATTTATGGAAAATCCATTCCAGTTTGATGATAGAGACAACGGCAGCTGCAGATGAATCTCCCTGAAGTATAGAACACTCCGGGAAAGTTGCAAGAAGATGACGCATAACTTTTAACTTTCGCTAACTCTCACTTTGAATTACACCTTATCTGCAGGTAATATTTGATTTGACTTCAAATTTGTTTGAGAATGTCTGTTGAAAACAAGAATGTGAAGGCTATCCAATGAATCTACACGAATACCAATCCAAAGGACTGTTCCGCAACTATGCTATTCCTGTTCCTGATGGCGTCCCCATCAGCGATGCGGTAGATGTGGAGAATGCTGCAGAGTCGTTGGGAGGCGACCGCTGGGTGGTGAAGGCCCAGGTGCATACCGGAGGGCGAGGCAAGGCCGGCGGTGTGGTGCTGGCCGATAGCCTGGAGCAGGCGCACAGTGAAGCGCAGCGCTTGTTGGGTTCTGTGCTGACGACGCACCAGACGGGCCCGCAGGGGTTGCCTGTTCATGAGGTATTGATCGAGAAGCCCACGGTGATTGCCCGGGAACTCTATTTGAGCGTGCTGGTCGATCGCGCCACGCGGCGGGTCGCCTTTATGGCCTCACAGGCAGGCGGCATGAACATTGAGGAGGTGGCGGCTGCTACTCCTGAAAAAATCATCACCATCTCTGTCAATCCGGTGGTTGGCCTGCAGGCCTTTCAGTGCCGGCAGATTGCCTTTGCCTATGGCCTGGAGGGCGGACAGATAGGTGAACTTCAGGCGATCATGCAGGGGCTCTACAAGCTCTTTATGGAGAAGGACGCCAGCCTCATCGAGATCAATCCGCTGGTGGTGGATGAGGAGGGGCATCTGCTGGCGCTCGACGCCAAGATCAATCTCGATGACAATGCCCTCTATCGTCATGCCGACCTGCTGCAGATGCGCGACCTGACCCAGGAGGATGCGCGTGAGGCGGCCGCTGCGGAGCATCAGCTCAACTACATCAGTCTCAACGGCACAATCGGATGTATGGTCAATGGCGCAGGCCTGGCGATGGCGACCATGGACCTTGTTAAACTGCATGGAGCAGAGCCTGCCAATTTTCTGGATGTCGGCGGCGGCGCCACCGCCGAACGTGTCGCTGAAGCCTTCAAACTGATCCTCTCGGACAGCAATGTCAAAGCGGTGCTGGTGAATATATTCGGCGGCATCGTCCGCTGTGACCTGATTGCCGAGGGGATCATTGCGGCAGTCACAGAGGTCGGCATCAGCGTACCGGTGGTTGTCAGGCTGGAAGGCACCAATGCGCAGGCGGGGCTTGAAATGCTGAACCACAGCGGTCTGAATCTTGATACGGCAGATGATCTGACAGCAGCTGCGCAAAAAGTCGTTGCCCTGGCGGCAGGGTAATGGTTACCCAGACGGGATTGCCGCGCTGCGCTCGCAATGACGGGGAAGCTGTCATTGCGAGGAACGAAGCAATCTCGGTTTTGGCTCTGCGCAAGGATATTGCCACGCTGCACCCGCAATGATGGAATTCCATAAATGATGAATAGTGAACCACTATGAGCATATTGATCAACAAGCACACCAAAGTCATCTGTCAGGGTTTCACCGGCAAACAGGGGACTTTCCACTCCGAGCAGGCGATTGCCTACGGTACAAATATGGTTGGCGGTGTTACCCCCGGCAAGGGTGGGCAGACACATCTCGGCCTGCCGGTATTTAATACCGTTCACGATGCGGTGCTGCAGACCGGCGCCGAAGCTACCATGATCTATGTCCCTGCAGCCTACGCTGCTGACGCTATCCTGGAGGCGGCGGATGCCGGCGTCAAGGTGATTGTCTGCATTACAGAGGGCATCCCGGTGCTTGATATGCTGAAGGTCAAGGCCGCGCTGAATGGCGGCGACTCCATTCTGATCGGGCCCAACTGTCCGGGGGTCATCACTCCCGGAGAGTGCAAGATTGGCATCATGCCGGGTAGTATTCACCAGCCGGGCAGGGTGGGGATTATCTCCCGCTCCGGCACGCTCACCTATGAGGCGGTTTTTCAGACCAGTAACGAAGGCCTTGGACAGAGCAGCTGTGTCGGCATTGGCGGCGACCCTATCCATGGCATGAGTTTTATCGACTGCCTTGAGCTTTTCGAGCAGGATGCCCAGACAGAAGGCATCGTGCTGGTTGGCGAGATTGGAGGTACGGCTGAGGAGATGGCTGCTGACTATATCCGACAGCATGTCAGCAAGCCTGTAGTCGCCTATATTGCCGGAGTGACCGCGCCGCCAGGCAAACGCATGGGACACGCAGGGGCAATCATCAGTGGTGGCGGCGGTACGGCCGATGGAAAATATGCGGCGCTGGAAGCGGCAGGAGTCTCTACAGTGCGTTCACCGGCAGGGATAGGCCGGCGCATGGCGGAGCTGTTGTGCGCATAGCACTGGCACAACTCAATTTTCTGGTCGGCGATGTCAAAGGCAACACCGATCTCATCATCGACGCAGCGATCAAGGCGCGCGATGAGCAGCAGGCCGACCTGATTGTCTTCCCGGAACTGACCCTGACAGGTTATCCGCCGGAAGATTTGTTATTGCGTCCCGAGCTGATCGAGCGCGTGCAGCTGGCGATTGCCATACTGTGTGAAGAGATCGACGGCATTACCGTGATTTTCGGCTATCCGCGCCAGGGCGAGGATGGCCTCTACAACAGCGCCGGCGTCTTACAGGACGGCGACATCATTGCCGGGTATGACAAGTCGCTGCTGCCCAACTACAGCGTGTTTGACGAGAAACGCTACTTCACCAGCGGCAGTGATGCCTGTGTAGTTGATATCTGCGGCGTCCGGGTGGGTATCACTATCTGTGAAGATATCTGGTTCAACGAGCCGACGCAGCGAGCCAAAGCTGCGGGTGCGCAACTGCTGGTAAATCTCAACGCCTCTCCATTTCACACCGGCAAGCCCACCGAGCGCGAGGAGCTGGTCTCCCGGCGCGCACGTGAAAATGGCATGCCCATCGTCTATGTCAATCTGGTCGGCGGACAGGATCAGCTGGTCTTCGATGGCGGCTCCTTCGTGATGAACGCAGAGGGGCGTGTGGTGATGCGCAGCGGCTTTTTCTGCGAGGCGCAGCCCGTGGTCAGCTTTGACGGGGCGACTCCGCAGCCGTCGGAAGTGATCGAACACCAGTCGCAAGAGGCTGAAATCTATGCGGCGCTGGTGCTTGGCGTGCAGGACTACGTGCAAAAAAATGGCTTCAAAGGCGTGGTGCTGGGGCTTTCGGGTGGGATTGACTCCGCGCTGACGCTGGCGATAGCCGTTGACTCACTCGGCGCCGATCGCGTCGAGGTGGTGCTGATGCCGTCACGCTATACCGCGGATATGAGCAACGAGGACGCTGTCAAACAGGCGCAGACACTCGGCGTTAAATACCACATCATTCCCATCGAGCCGGCTTTCAGGGCGTTTCTCGGCATGCTGGATGATGAGTTCTCCGGACTGGCCGAAGATGCCACCGAGGAGAATATCCAGGCGCGCTGCCGGGGTATTATCCTCATGGCGCTGAGCAACAAAAGCGGCAGGATGCTGCTGACAACCGGCAATAAGAGTGAGATGTCGGTGGGCTACGCAACCCTCTACGGTGATATGGCAGGCGGTTTTGCACCGATCAAGGATGTCCCGAAAACCATGGTCTATCGCCTTTCGAAATACCGCAATCGCGGCGGCGAGGTGATTCCCGAACGGGTTATTACGCGGCCGCCCTCGGCAGAACTGAAGCCTGATCAGGTGGATAGCGACAGCCTGCCGGATTATGCTATCCTCGATGAAATTCTGCGGCGTTACATCGAACAGGATCAGTGTGTGGAGAAGATCATCCAGGCAGGCTATGATGTGGCGACAGTGACACGCATCACACGCATGGTGGATAACAATGAATACAAGCGCCGCCAGGCGCCCCCCGGTGTACGCATTACCAGGCGGGCGTTCGGACGAGACCGGCGATACCCGATTACCAGCGGGTTTTAATATTAGCTCTCTGGGACTGAATAGGATGTGTTGAGGAGCGAAGCGCATCAATCGCGACACAGACGCACCAAAGACTCCTTGAAAAAGGGGCGAAGCACTACAGGAAGCAGCAATGAAAAAATTAGAAGTGATCATCAAGCCGTTCAAACTGGATAATGTCCGCGAGGCGCTCTCTGAGATCGGCATTACCGGCATGGCCGTTACCGAGGTGAAGGGATTCGGACGTCAGAAAGGTCATACAGAACTCTATCGCGGGGCAGAATACGTCGTCGATTTTCTGCCCAAGGTAAAGATCGAGATTGTTATCGCAGAAGAACAGCTGGAGCAGTGTATCGAAACGGTGAAAAATGCAGCCCACACCGGCAAGATCGGCGATGGCAAGATCTTTGTCAGCGCCGTCGAGAAGGTCGTGCGCATCCGCACCGGAGAAACGGATAAGGATGCGATTTAATCAAGAGAATTCTGCAGACATCTCGCGGTCAGAAGACCGCTCCTACGATTGAGAGTGGCAGATGCTCGTAGGAGTGGCCATCTGACCACGATTGACACATCTCTCTACATCCTATGTTTGTCATCTCGAACACATGTGAGAGATCTTGTTGTTCGCCAATTCAGGATTTCTCACATGCGTTTGAAATGACAATGAGTTGTAGGAGTAGTCTTCCGACCACGATTTGACCGTGACAACACTCCCACAACACTCAATCACCGCCTTCCAACAATCAATCCTCAAATGGTTCGACCATCACGGCCGTAAAGACCTTCCATGGCAGCAAACCCCGACTTCATACAGGGTGTGGATATCGGAGATCATGCTGCAGCAGACGCAGGTTAGCGTCGTCAAAAACTATTACCAAAACTTCATGCGGCGTTTTCCAGATATCACCACACTGGCAAATGCGCAGCAGGATGAGGTACTTAGTCTGTGGTCGGGGCTGGGTTACTACAGCCGCGCCAGAAACCTGCACAAGGCAGCTCGCATCATCCGCGATCAACACCGGGGTGACTTCCCTGCTACCATCGAAGAGCTCCAGGCGCTTCCGGGTATCGGCAGATCAACAGCCGGGGCAATCCTCTCGCTGGCGCAGCAGCAGCCGGCTGCCATCCTCGATGGAAATGTCAAACGTGTGCTGGCGCGCTGTTTCGCCATCACAGGCTGGCCGGGTAAATCTTCGGTGCTCAGAGAGCTATGGTCGCTCAGTGACCAGCTGACCTCAACAAAGCGTCCGCGTGACTACAACCAGGCGATGATGGATCTGGGGGCGACGCTGTGCAGTCGCAGCAAGCCGGGTTGCCGGCAGTGCCCGTTGCAGCTCAACTGCAAGGCCTGTTTGCAACAACAGCAGCATCTCTACCCCGGCAAGAAAACACCGAAGAAATTACCGCATCGGCTTATTCAAATGCTGCTGATTCGTGATGCAGCAGGCCATATATTGCTGGAGAAACGTCCGCAAACAGGCGTCTGGGCCGGCCTGTGGAGCCTGCCGGAAGCAGCAGCAGAGACTCAGGCGCAGACAGCCTGCTACCAACTCACTGGTATAGAACCGCAACAGGTACTTGCTATGGAGCAGCGACGCCACACATTCAGCCATTTTCATCTGCATATCCAGCCGCAATTGCTGCACATCGCAAAACCTGCACACAGAGTAATGGATAGTGAGAGACTGGTCTGGTATAAACTTGATCAACTGAATTCACTCGGCATTGCAGCTCCTGTAATGCGATTGCTCAAAGAGATCGGAGAGATAACATGAGCCGTACCGTACATTGCGTCAAACTGAATAAAGAAGCTGAAGGACTCGAGCGTATTACCTATCCGGGAGAGATGGGCAGGAAGATCTACGACAACATCTCCAAAGAGGCATGGCAACAGTGGCTGCAGCATCAGACCATGCTGATCAACGAGTATCGCCTCAACCCGCTGGACGCAAAAACCCGTTCATTTATCGAGGAGGAGATGCAGAAATTTTTCTTCGAAGATGGGGAGGCCGAACTGCCACCGGATTTCAAACCGGAAGCCTAATAAAAAATGCTCAACAATGCTTGACTTGAGAGCGCGTAAACGGTTTAATGCGCCCTCGTTGCCCAGGTAGCTCAGTCGGTAGAGCAGAGGACTGAAAATCCTCGTGTCGGCAGTTCGATTCTGTCCCTGGGCACCATCTAAGACAC
>JADWMH010000297.1 GCA_015767355.1 Gammaproteobacteria bacterium | reverse complement strand
GCTGCACCAGATAACCCAGATAGTTTTTTGAACGTGTGGCCAGATTCGGCATCTCGATGGCGTCCGCCAGAACATAGTAGCCATCGAAGCGCAGCAGCGGATTGCCGTTGAAAAACAGGGTGGAGACGCCGCCGATCAGCATCACATTGTAGGCAATAATGCGTACGTTGCCAGGTTCCACGTTCAACCACACAAACAACGCAACAGCAGCAAGAAAGAGTTCAACCATGATCCCGGCAGCACCGACTATCATGCGTTTGTACTTATCTGCGAAGGCCGTCGCCGACGAGGCCTCGACATAGGGAACCGGCATCAGCACCAGCAGCATGATTCCCATCTCATGCACTTCACCGCCCCACACCCTGGCGGCAAAGGCATGGCCGAACTCATGCAGCGCCTTCACGACAGGATAGATGAGCCACAGCATGAAGAGATTGCGCGGCGTGAGCGCCTTGTCCACCACGTTTTCCGTCAGATCTGACCAGTGTACACCGGCCAGCACCAGCCCGGTCACAACAACCGCCAGCCACACAGCCGCACCCAGCCAGCCGAACAGAGGCCGTACAAAAGGCAGCCAGCGGGTAAGAATGGGGTCCGGATCAAACAGCGGGATGCGTATCGCGAGCGGATGGGTGAGGCGCTGCTTCCACTTCATGCGCTGCTGCTTTTGATGGCGCTGAAACAACTCTACACAATCCGGTGGAACATCGCAGCGCAGCACATCAGCCGCGTGCAACTGGCCGAGAAACTGAATGGTCTCCTCCTGGGTGGGCGCCTCGTCACCCAGCTGCTTGTTGGCAAGCTCCCAGATTTCGTCCACTGTGCGTTCACCATCCATCAGCCCGATGAGGTGATAGGCAGCTGGCCTGAAGCGGTGAAATTTCCCCGAGGAGGGATCCTGCAGCACATACCAGAGCTGCTTGCGATAGTTGTGCCGGTGAATACGGGCATGACCGCGCAGACGCGGCTTCAACCCCGCAACGCGATACCATGAGGGACTAAATAGATTTTCAGCCACGGCTAATCACACCTATGGCCACCAGGACCACAACCACAGACGGAACCAGTAGATCGTCTTGTGCGTCCATATCCAGGCCTGTGAGCGCTGCTCAACCGTAATTTTACCGATCCCCTCCATACCGGGACGCAGCTTCTCCAGTGCTTGCTGCAGGGCTGCCTCTACGCGAAAATAGTTGCGCCCGTCTTCAGCCACAGATACAGGTGTAATCTTGTCGACAGCCATCGGCAGCGTCTCACCCGGCAGGCCTGCCAGCGCCAGCTGTCCCTGCATACCAACAGAGAGTTGTGAAATCTCCCGTTCGTCGACTTTCAAAATGACACGGTAGCTGTCCAGAGGAGCGACCTCGAAGAGCACCTGGCCGCGTTCCACCGGGGCGCTGAGCGACTGGCTGAGGTCACCGGTGACGACCAAACCATCGATAGGCGCCACAATCCGGGTTCGCGCCAGGTATTCGTCCAGCAGCGCTATTTGCGTCTCCGCCTGCTCGAGCTGGGCGCCCAGAATGCGCACCTGGGCGCGATCGCCTTCTGCAAGCGCCTTGCTGTACTCACGCAACCGCTCCTCCTTTTGACCTTGCCATTTTACTTTTTCGAGCCGTAGATCCTTGTCGTCCAGGGTGCACATCAGATCCCCCTTCTGAACAATATCACCGGCGCGAACATTCGCCTCTGCGATATAGCCCGTAATCGGCGCCGAAACCACTCGCTGAATCGTACCTTCAAGGGCCGCATCGGCTGATACGCGATACTCCCCCTCTGCGAACAGTGAAAAAAGGATCACGCCGATAATAGCTGCAGCCGCCAATTTAAAACCCACATGACGCGGACCTATCAGTTTTGAAAGCAGACTGTGAGCCGCATCCCAGGCCTTGACAATCAGCCAGCGATCATCTTTTCGCTTTGACTCGAGCACCGGCCCCACCAATGCGCCAATATGTTTGCACAGCTCGGCATCCCTGGCATCAAAGCTTTCACTGCCGGATCGCTCCAGTGTCAGCGCGCCCGTCATTCGCCCGTTCTCACTCAGCGGAACAGTGCAGATACCACCCGCTCCATACTTGCTCGCCAACTCTGCATGTGCATGCGTTGCACGCGGCTGGCTATCGGACGGTGACGG
>JADWMH010000296.1 GCA_015767355.1 Gammaproteobacteria bacterium | reverse complement strand
ATTAACTGCTACTTACTTATTTATTTAAACCCTCGCAGGAGAGGAAAATGGCTGTACAAAAAAGTCGCAAAACCCCGTCGAAACGCGGCATGCGCCGCTCGCACGACTCACTCAAGAATGAAACCCTGTCTGTCGACCAGACATCAGGTGAAACCCACCTGCGTCATCATGTGACTGCCGATGGTTTCTATCGTGGACGCAAAGTCATCGATAGAAGCTGACCTGTCCGGGTGTGACGCTCTTTTCCGGATTCTCCCGCCAGCTACAGATGGCGCCGATTTGCTGTATGCCCGTTTCCAGCAGCAGGGTATCAGCAGGTTGTGGAACGAGCGTTCTGCATGTTGATTGAAACTAACTTCACTTTTGTGATGATCATCCGATGAGTAAACCTATCCGCATTGCCCTGGATGCAATGGGTGGAGACCATGGTGTCTCTGTCATTGTTCCGGCAGCCTGCGCCTATGCGACCGCAGACCCTGATGTGGAGTTGATTCTTGTTGGCCTCGAAGATGAAATTCTCAAGCAGCAGCCGCTCCTTCCCGATCGGGTCAGTGTTCATCATGCAACGCAGGTCGTGGAGATGACCGACCTGCCTTCGCATGCGCTGCGCAAGAAAAAAGATTCATCGATGCGGGTCGCAATCAACCTGGTCAAACAGGGAGAGGCGGACGCCTGTGTCAGCGCCGGCAACACCGGCGCTTTGATGGCGACAGCGCGTTTTGTGCTGAAGATGTTGCCGCATGTCGATCGCCCGGCCATTATCACCGCGCTTCCCAATACCTCGACCCAGACATGGGTGCTGGACCTGGGCGCCAACGTCGATTCCAGTGAATACCAGCTGTATCAGTTTGCCGTGATGGGATCAGAGCAGGTTGCAGCGCTCACCGATATTGCAAAACCGCGGGTGGGACTGCTGAATATTGGTGAGGAGGAGATCAAGGGGAATGAGCAGGTTAAAAAAGCCAATGAGTTATTGAACCAAAGCGACCTCAACTATGTGGGGTTTGTTGAGGGCGACAACATTTATGACGGCTCTGTCGATGTTGTTGTTGCCGATGGTTTCGTTGGCAATATCGCGCTGAAAAGTTCGGAAGGCGTCGCAAAGATGATTCGACACTTCCTCAAGCAGAGCTTCAAGCGCAACCTGCTGTCGAAACTCGCGGCAGTGATTGCGATGCCTGTCCTCAAGTGCTTTGCAGAAAGGATTGATCCGCGTCGATATAATGGCGCTACCCTGTTGGGTCTGAACGGCATTGTTATCAAAAGTCATGGCGGAGCTGATCAGCTCTCTTTTCAGAATGCAATTGGTATCGCCAAAAATGCGGTAGATCATAATATCCCGTCGAGAATTGCCAAACAGGTTAAAAGCCATCTTGAAGGGGTAAAAGACGCATGACTTATGCCCGTATAGCAGGCACCGGTGGTTATCTTCCCGAGAAGGTTTTGAGCAACCATGACCTTGAGAAGATGATAGATACCTCGGATCAATGGATACGGGAACGCACCGGTATCAAAAAGCGTCACATCGCAGCGGAAGGGGAGACAACCTGTGATCTGGCGGAAAAGGCGGCGCGCCTGGCGATGCAGGCGGCAGGGCGCTCACCTGATGAAATCGACCTGATTATCGTAGCGACAACGACCCCGGATAAAATATTTCCCTCTACGGCCTGCCTGCTGCAGAACCGGCTTGACATTCATGGATGCGCTGCATTTGATGTGCAGGCAGTGTGCACCGGTTTTGTCTACGCAATGAGTGTGGCGGACAAATTTATCCGTACAGGCTCTGCCCGCTGTGCGCTGGTTGTTGGCGCTGAAACGCTTTCACGTATCGTCGACTGGACAGACCGTGGAACTGCCATCCTGTTCGGCGACGGCGCCGGAGCCGTGATCCTTGAAGCATCAGAGGAGACCGGTATTCTCTCCACGCATCTGCATGCAGACGGGGCTTATGAAGAGCTGCTGCATGTGCCTGGAGGTATCTCCAATGGACTGCCTGATCTGACAATGGATATGAAAGGCAACGAAGTATTTCGCATGGCGGTGAATACACTCGGGCGTATTGCCGATGAGACTTTATCGGCAAACAATATGCAAAAATCCGATCTGGACTGGCTGGTTCCCCATCAGGCGAATATTCGCATCATCAAGGCTGCT